>JABDBT010000102.1 GCA_013288465.1 Bacteroidota bacterium
GATATTGCCGCTGATAACCATGCTACCAAACTTGCCTTTATGGAAGCGGAGGATATTGTAGGCTATAACTATGTTGACCGCTGGCATGAACGGCGCGAACTTTTTTACGCTATTGACCATGCCGATCACCCCAACTGGAAGATGATTGGTACCGAAGACGACGCGGTAAGAAATGCCCCCGAATATTCTTTAGGTAAAGATATGAACGTGGTAAGGCCAAACTACCTGGGCGGTATGATACGGGCCGAACAATTATGGAAATATGTAGCCGTACATGATAATGTGATTGGCGATTTTATGTGGACAGGCATCGACTACCTCGGCGAAGCACGATGGCCGGGCAAAGGCTCTTCATCGGGCGAAATTGATATGATCAATAACCCGAAAGATGGCTACTATTTTTACCAAAGCCAATGGACAGATCAACCTGTGCTGCACCTGTTGCCCAACTGGAACTGGGCCGGCCGCGAAGGACAGATAATGCCCGTACTGGCCTATACCAATTGCGATACAGTTGAGCTTTTTGTTAACGGGAAATCGTATGGCGTAAAAGTGCAGGAGTTTCCACGCCAGGGTAATTCGGGCGCATGGAACAGGTATGTCAGACCCTACGTAAATATCACCACTGCCGACCTGCATCTTACGTGGGATGTGGCTTATCAGCCGGGCACTGTTAAAGCCGTAGGCCGCAAAAATGGCAAACAGGTTATAATAGATGAAATACATACCACCGGCAAACCTACAGCACTGCGTTTAACAGCAGATAGTAGCTTTATAAATGCCGATGGCAGCGATGTGGCGCTAATAAAGGTAGATGTACTGGATGATAAAGGCAATGTAGTGCCCGATGCCGCCAACCAGCTTCATTTTACCGTAACGGGCCAAGGCAAACTACTGGGGGTTGACAATGGTAACCAACAGGACGATGCTTCTTTTAAACTGAATGACCGTAAAGCATTTAAAGGTCATGCCTATGCCGTGATACAGGCCAGCCGTAAGCCTGGTGATATGGTGCTGGCTGTATCTTCAGATACCTTGCTGCCTGCCTCCATCAATATAAAAATACTGCAAACCGCTGCCACAACATTATCCTTTGAAGATTTACGATAACTAATAAAATATTTAAGATGAAAAATAAAAAGCTAACCTACCTTTCCTATTCCGTTTGCCTGTTGCTATGCGGGTTTATATTGTGTTCCCTTTTTGGGTTAAAACCTGTGCCAGTGAAACCCGGGCATGTTAAGTTCGACAAAATTTTGGGTGCCGATATTTCTTTCCTGCCATCGCTGGAAGATGCCGGACGTAAATTTTATGATAACGGAACGGAAAAGGACGTTATACAGATATTGAAAGGCCGTGGGTTTAATTATATAAGGTTACGCATATTCAACAACCCCAGCGCCGATAGCGGTTACTCAAAAAAAGGTTATTGTGATTTGAATAATACCCTAAAAATGGCACTACGCATCAAAGCAGCGGGCATGGGTTTTTTACTCGATTTTCATTATAGCGATAACTGGGCCGACCCCGGCAAACAACATAAACCATCGGCCTGGAGAGGGGCAAATTACCAGCAATTGCAGGATTCATTAAGGGCCTTCACAAAAAACACCTTACTGGCATTAAAAAAACAGGGGACACTGCCGGATATGGTTCAGGTAGGCAATGAAATAGACCACGGCATGTTATGGCCCGATGGAACCACAAAACATTTAGATACGCTGGCTTCATTTTTTAAAGCCGGTATTGAAGGGGTTAGGTCTGCAGATAAATCTATCAAGGTTGTGTTGCATATAGCTTGTGGTGGCGAAAACGCCCAATCGCGGTATTTTTTGGATAACATGATCAAACGCGGCGTAAAGTTTGATATCATAGGCGAATCGTACTACCCAAGATGGCATGGTCCTATTGATAGTTTAAAAGCCAATTTAGCCGACCTAACCACCCGGTATAAACAAGATGTTATTGTAGCCGAATACACCCAAAAGAAACAGGAAGTAAATGATGTGGCATTTAGCCTGCCCGGCAATAAGCTAAAAGGGACGTTTATTTGGGAACCCATCAACACCGGCGAACCCACTTTTGACCGCGATGGTAAAACCAATGCTTTTATGGACGTTTATCCTGCTATCAGTAAGAAGTATAATATCCCCCAATAAAAACTAAATAGTACATGAAAACAAGATCTTTTATAATAGCCGCATTTTTACCCTGCTTACCATTTTTTGCAGCCGCGCAAACAACTGTAGGCGCTAATCAGCCTTCCGAAATTGTGATCACCCCTTATAAAACCACCATGATTGCAGATGGCCGCGATGAGGCCCTTATAAAGATCAGCGTTATTGATAAACAAGGCAATGTAATAACCAATGCAAGCAACCTGATCCGGTTTAAAATATCGGGTGATGCGCGGATCGCCAGTATCACCAATGGGAGCGATGCCGCTCATGACCCCGGGCAAGTGTTACAAGAAAACCTGTACAACGGCCAGATCAAAGTGATGTTGCAGGCAGGCAAAAACCGTGGCATAGTTAAATTTGATGCTACTGCGGACGGATTAGCAACAGGATCAACAGAAATTCATACCGTACAGCCGGGCATCGCTCATCCAATTAAAATAACTACCCCAATAAAAAGCATCGGTGTTATTAATGATAAAATTATTGGGGCCGATATATCATTCCTGCCGCAACTGGAGGACAGGGGGATGAAATTTTATGATAAAAACGGGCAGCAAAGTGATGTATTAAAAATGTTAAAAGACCACGGGTTTAACTATATCCGTTTAAGGATCTTTGACCATCCCGAAATTGCGGGCGGCTACTCGCGGGGAAAAGGTTTTTGCGATTTGGAACATACCAAACAAATGGCAAAAAGGATAAAGGCTGCAGGGATGAAGTTTTTACTGGATATACATTATTCTGATACCTGGGCCGATCCGCAACGACAAAACACACCCGAAGCATGGAGCAAGCTTGATTTTGAAACCTTGCGGGATTCTGTTTATACCTATACCAAAAACATAATGCAAGCACTCAAAGACCAGGGCACCGCACCCGAAATGGTGCAGATAGGCAACGAAATTAACCACGGCATGCTTTGGCCCGATGGCGCTATCAATAACCTGGATAGCCTTGCCCGCCTTATCTATGCAGGGGAGCGGGGCGTAAAGGAAGTAAGCCCCGGTACTATTATCATGCTGCATATCGCGCTGGGCGGGCAAAATGAAGAGGCACGTTTCTTTTTGGATAATATGCTGAAACGAAAAGTTCCTTTTGATGTGATCGGTTTATCCTATTACCCAAAATGGCACGGTACGCTTGATGATCTGAAAAACAATATGGCCGATTTGGCCAAGCGCTATAAAAAATACGTTATGGTGGCCGAGTACTCGCAGCTAAAACAGGAAGTTAATGATATAGCATTCACCGCACCCGGTGATAAAGCGCTGGGCACATTTATATGGGAGCCACTAAGTACATGGGAATCGTTTTTTGACCGTGCCGGAAAAGTAAATTCTTCGTTGGACGTTTATCCGCCGTTTGCCAAAAAATATAATGTTCATTAATTTCAAGTTATTATAAATGAAGAATTACGCTGTTTGCCTGCTGTTTATTATTGCCAATGTTTTACAGGCTAACGCCCAGCAGTCGCCTGCGTCGGTCACTAATTTTAATAATGACTGGGCGTTTGTTAAGGATATTGATACCACTAATGCCGGTGAAACTTTAAGTAGGATTAAGGGCGGTCAAATAGCCTGGGAGAAGGTATCGTTACCGCATACCCCGCGCATAGAACCCGTTAATAAGGTTACCGAGCAATGGCAGGGCACCTGCTATTACCGCAAATTCTTTACAATTTCCCCGGCTGCCAAAGGCAAGCACGTCGCCATACAGTTTGACGCTGCTATGCACGAGGCTGATGTATATCTTAACGGGAAACACATCTTTAAACATGTAGGTGGCTTCCTGCCTTTTTATATCGATATATCAGCGTTGGTAAAACCAGGGCAGCCCAATTGTATATTGGTTAAGCTGAATAACCAGGATAACCCGGTAATCCCGCCCGGAAAGCCCATAAAAGACCTTGATTTTAACTATTACGGCGGCATTTACCGCAATGCCTGGCTCATCATTAAAAACAAATTGTACATCAGCAATGCTGTACAGGCCGGTCATGAAGCAGGCGGGGGCATACTGGTACATGATGAAGAGGTGAGTAGTCAACAAGCCAAAATTGTAATTAATACCGAAGTAAATAACAGCTTCGCCCAACCGCAAAAAGCGCAGATCAAAATTACCCTTACGGATAAGGATGGGAAAGTTATTTCCTCGTCCTTGTCTGCCGAACAGTTAATTAAACCCGGCAGTTTTGGGGCGTTCGGGCAAACACTGGCAGTAAACCGGCCCGAGTTATGGTCGCCTGCGCAGCCTTATTTATATACCCTCAAAGTACAGGTGCTGCAAAAAGGAAAAGCGTTTGATGTGCAGCAGTTCAAAACCGGCATCAGGACGTTTAAATTCGCGGCAGACGGTTTTTACCTCAATGGCGAAAAGCTGAATATAGTAGGCACCAACCGTCACCAGGAATACCCCTACATTGGTTATGCTTTATCCGATAATGCGCAATACCGCGATGCCTGGAAAATAAAGGATGCCGGGTTTAATTTTGTTCGTTGTTCGCATTACCCGCCATCGCCCGCCTACCTTGATGCTTGTGATGAGCTGGGCATACTGGTGATGGATGCAATACCCGGCTGGCAGTTTTTTGGCGGAAAGGAATTCCAGGCTAATAGTTTTCAAAACATCCATGATATGATCCACCGCGACCGTAACCACGCCGCCGTTGTTTTATGGGAAGCATCGTTAAATGAAACCGGCATGAGCAAAGCCTATATGGATACCGCCAACAGGATCGTACACCGTGAGCTGCCTTTTAAAGACGTTTTTTCAACCGGTTGGATAGATTATGCATTTGATGTATTTAACCCTGCACGGCAGCACCTTAAAGCGCCCAATTACTGGAAAAAATACAACCACCCTAAACCCCTGTTAATTGCCGAATATGGCGATTGGGAATATTACGCGCAAAATGCCGGGTTCAATCAAAAAGAATATGCCGGGTTAAAAAGCGAAGAACGCAATTCAAGGCAATTAAGGACCGACGGCCAGAAAAGGTTATTGCAGCAGGAACTTAATTTCCAGGAGGCGCATAATGATAATTTATATGGCCCGGGCATTGGCGATGTTAACTGGCTGATGTTTGATTATAAAAGAGGCTATGCCGCCGACCTGGAAACATCAGGCGTTATGGACATTTTCAGGCTGCCTAAGTTCAGTTTTTATTTTTACCAGAGCCAGGCAGGGCCAAAACCCAATGCAAATGGATTTGGGAAACCCATGTTGTTTATAGCCAATTACTGGAATGATGAAAAGCAAAAAGCCGTAAAAATATTCAGCAACTGCCAGCAGGTTGAATTGTTGTTAAATGGCAAATCCCTCGGCATACAAAAACCGGATACCGGTGCCTATGCTAAAAACCTGAATCATCCCCCGTTTATTTTTGAGCCGGCAGCTTACCTGCCGGGTACGTTAACAGCTGTAGGTTATATTGATGGCCGTAAAGTAATTACCGAAACCCGCACAACACCCGGCAGCGGTTATAAAATACAGCTAAAAGCAGACATAAGCGGCAAGCCCCTGGTACACGGAAAAAACGATATGATATTTGTTTATGCTTATATAACCGATAAAAACGGAATGGTAATTCCGGATGCGGCCAATCTTGTAAAATTTTCTGTTGAAGGCACGGGCACAATAATAGGCCCGCGAGCGCTTAAAGCAGAAGCCGGTATCGCTACTATTTTACTTAAAGCAGGTAACAGCGCAGGTAAGCTAAAAATAACAGCGTCTGCGGCCGGTTTGAACGGAAGGGGACTTGTTTATGTGATAAAATAAAACCTATGTGTTGAAAGCTAACACTAACCTTATTGCTTTGCCTGCATTTTTGCTTCGATGATATAAATTTCGTCCTGAACGTTACGGGCATCGTTAGCGGATGGACGGCTCAGTAAATACAATTGAAAGTATCTTATAGCAGTATCATATACTTTAATAATTTCATACGCCTTACCCGACTGCTTATATACATCGCTCCACCATGGCGCTATAACATTTGCTACGTCAAGGTCACCAATTACATCATTGTATATTTTGGTGTCGGGGTCTTCCATTGCGCTAACGCCTTTTACATAATATTCGCGCGCCCTTTCGGGTATCGCAAGCGGAGGTTTGATTCTTTGCGCGATCAAAATTATCTTTTCACGCATTGACTGGATAGAATCACCCAAAGCCCTTTCCAAAATTACAAGATGGTTCTTATCACTGGTACCTGCAGGCAATGGCGGGTAATTTTCCAGGGTTTGAATGTCTTTTTGAATACGGGCAGTATATTGATTAACCTCAGCTACAAGCTTATCCCGCTGGGTTTGGGCATGTATTTTGGTTGACAATAATAGCACCGGCACTAAACAATAGATCCATTTCATATCAAGCTGTTTTAAATTATTTAAAGGTTTATTCAACCCCTTTTTTGTTTCCCTTGTATTTTTCAAACGCGTCAATAAACCCCGAAATACTCTCATGTGTGGCATCAACAGGCTTCAATAGTTTTTCCATCTGTTTATCCATTCTTTCAACCCTTTTTTCGTACTGCGCGGTCATCCACGGGTTTTTGGTCCGGTTATGTGCTATGTAATCTTCGCCCAGCTCTATTTGCTCGTTGGTGTACCGCAGCGACTTTAACCCCTTTTCAACAGATGAACCAACTATCCCTCTTAACCCGGTATTAAGTGTTTCTATTCCTTCCATTTTTGCTGTCTCAAAAAAGGCCCCTTTGGCTTCTTTGGATAACATGGCGCTCATCGCGAAATGAATATCAGAACAACCCTCGTCCCTGTTTTGCAATGAACGGGCAAGCTTCATAACTTCTTCGCTAACCCCGGCAGGTGGAGGGGTTTTGGCTTTGACACTACGAATGGCGGCAATAAGCTCTGCGCTCCGCGCCTTGTCCTTCAAAAGATAAAGCACACGTTCATAATTGGCGTTTTGCTTAAATACCAAAACCTCCGCCTCATCCTGCGCGGCAATGGTCGATTTTGAGGCTATCAGCAAAACCTTAAACCCGGCAACCAACGCTACCTGCTGAGGCGTTTTCGGGCTTACCTGTATGTCATATGCAACAACCAGCATATCGTTCACCAGCATCAAGTATTTCGACCCATTTTGTCCTACCCGCAGCTCATCAACCCGTTGTTCGAGCATACTTTCCCACGCAGGTGGCGGCACCACAATATGATCTGCATCCCACATATATTTTTTGTCCCTGGCCGGAAGCGATGCCATTTTTTCAGCGTC
>JABDBT010000103.1 GCA_013288465.1 Bacteroidota bacterium
CGTATTGGCTTTGAAAGCAGGCAGGCCAGTATTATTGGCCGCCGCGAAGTGCTTACGGGCAAGGCCAAGTTTGGCATATTTGGCGATGGTAAGGAAGTGGCCCAGCTGGCTATGGCCAAAGCCTTCAAAAAAGGCGACTGGCGCGCGGGCTATTACCGCGACCAAACTTTTATGTTTGCTACAGGCATGAGCAACTTGCCGGAGTTTTTTGCGCAATTATATGCTTATCCCGATATTACGAAAGACCCCGCGTCTGCAGGCAGGCAAATGAACTGCCACTATGCTACCCGTTATGTAAATACCGACGGAAGCTGGATAAATCAGGCCGAAAGCATGAATTGCGCCGCAGATATTTCGACCACTGGTGGCCACATGCCTCGTTTGCTGGGGTTGGCCTATGCGTCAAAACTATACAGGCAAAATAAAGAGCTTAACGATCTTACCCAATTTTCGCTGAGTGGTAACGAAGTTGCTTTTGGCACTATTGGTAATGGCTCAACCTCCGAAGGGATATTTTTTGAAGCGTTTAATGCTGCCGGGGTGCTACAGGTGCCTATGGCTATTTCTGTTTGGGATGATGCCTACGCTATTTCTGTCCCCGCTAAATTACAAACCACCAAGGAAGATATTTCTGAAATATTGAAAGGCTTTCAGCGTGAGGGCGGGAGCAATGGTTACGAGATATTTAAAGTACGCGGATGGGACTATGTAGCCCTTTGCGAAACGTATGAAAGCGCGATAAGGGTTTGCCGCGATGAGCATGTGCCGGTATTGATACATGTAATAGAAATGACCCAACCACAGGGGCATTCTACATCAGGCTCGCACGAGCGGTATAAAACCAAGGAACGCCTGGCATGGGAAAATGAGCACGACTGCCTTACACAAATGCGTAAATGGATCATCGAATCGGCAATTGCCAATGATGAAGAACTGGATGAACTGGAAGCAACCGCTAAAAAATATGTACGCGAATGTCAGCGCAATGCATGGGACGAGCTAAGCGCTGAAATAAAAACAGAGCTTGATGAGGCTAACTCCTTAATTGTAGCCATGGCACAGCAATCGGCAGTTAAAGACGAGTTGCTTGAAGTTGCCGAAGGGTTGCACGCTTGTGTTGACCCGGGCCGCAAGGATGTAATGACCGCTGTGCGTAAAGCATTAAGGTTAACGATAAAAGAAAATACAGCCGAGAAACTGGAATTAACCACCTGGTTAACCGGCGAGAACGAGAAGAACAAGGAACGTTTTAATTCTAAACTATTTACAGAAACGCCGCTATCGCCGTTAAATGTAAAAGTTATACCGGCCGAATATGATGAAGACGCCCGTTTAATAGATGGGCGCGAAGTACTAAATGCTTGTTTTGAAGCTAATTTCGACCGTGATAAAAGCATTGTAGCCTTTGGCGAAGATGTGGGCGCCATTGTCGATGTGAACCAGGGTTTTGCAGGCTTGCAAAGCAAATACGGCGACCTGCGCATAACCGATACCGGGATACGCGAAGCTACCATAATAGGGCAGGGTATGGGCCTTGCTATGCGCGGCTTTAAGCCCATTGCCGAGATACAATATTTAGATTACCTGTTATACTCTATCAACGTTTTAAGTGATGATTTGGCCAGTTTAAGCTACCGTACCCGCGGAGGGCAAAAAGCACCGCTTATTGTACGTACCCGCGGGCACAGGTTAGAAGGGATATGGCATTCGGGTTCGCCATTAGGCTTAATTTTGAGCGCCATGCGCGGGTTGCATATTTGTGTACCGCGTGATATGACACAGGCAGCCGGTATGTATAATACCCTGTTGAGGGGTGATGAACCCGCCCTGGTAATTGAGTGTTTGAACGGTTACCGTTTAAAAGAGAAACTACCGGCCAATGTTGGCGAGTTTACCGTGCCTTTAGGCAAGGCCGAGATATTGAAGGCAGGAGCGGATATGACCGTAGTATCTTACGGCTCAACTCTGCGTATTGTTATGGAGGCTGCCGAGGAGCTGGAAAAAATGGGTATTCATATTGAAGTGATAGACCCGCAAACGCTTTATCCGTTTGATACCGGCAATGTTTGTGGCGATTCGTTAAAGAAAACCAGTAAACTGCTGGTAGTTGATGAGGACGTTCCGGGATCAGCTTCGGCCTATATTTTGCAAAAGATACTGGAAGGGCAAAAAGGATATTACTCATTGGATTGCCCGCCAAAAACACTTGCGGCAAAAGATCACCGCCCGCCTTATGGTACCGATGGCGATTACTTTAGCAAACCTTCGCCCGATGATGTGATCGAGGCGGTGTATAGCATGATGAACGAAAGTAACCCAGGTAAGTTTCCTGCAATTTATTAATTGTTTCTAAAATCAATGTCATTTCGAGCGATAGCGAGAAACCTATACATTATGCATAGTCCGCTAATCGTGTATAGATTTCTCCCTTTGGTCGAAATGACATATACTATTAACTATGAATAACACTTTCACTACCCTCTCAACCATTATCAAAAACCGCCGCACCATAAAACCTTTTATGATGAACGGCCAAAAAATACCAAACGAACAAATAACCGCTATATTGGAGCTGGCCGACTGGGCGCCTAATCATGGGCTTACCGAGCCATGGCGCTTTAAGGTATATGAAGACCCAACTGTGTTTTGCAGCCAACATGCCGAAATGTACAAGGCAAATACTTTAGCTGATGATTTTAGCGAAGGTGTTTATACTAATTTAAAACAGCAAGGCGATAAGGCATCGCATGTGATCATAGCGATGATGAAGCGCGGTAACTTACCTAAGATACCCGTTTTTGAAGAAATGGCGGCAACTGCGTGTGCTGTTCAAAACTTATTATTAGGCGCTACGGCCCTCAACATAGCATCTTATTGGGGCACCGGTGGTATGGCGCTTAAACCGGCTATGGCGCAATTTTTAAACCTTGATGATGACGACCAGGTAATAGGAATCTTATACTTTGGTTATGCCGATGAGCACCCCGCCGGTAAAAGAAATGTGCCGATGGAGGAGAAAGTAGAGTGGGTTAGGTAATTTAACGCTTTTAGTGATTGAATAAATAATTTCAAAGAACAATCTCTTCAACCCCAAAAAAATGGGGGAAATTGAGTTTTATTTTTTTTATGTGTTTTTTGACGAAAAATCAGGCGAAAAACGCCATCAGAAACCAGGCAGAATTACGGTTTACTTTTAAAGATATAAAAAAATACCCGCTTTTCAAAATACCTTGTTCATATAGGTTATTATAGCTAAAATACAGCTATAACTTGAGTAATCCGCCCTAAAAACAACGCGTTAAACCTCATCTTTTATCTAAAATAAAACAAATCCGCAGGGCGCCAAAAACCCATTTTAATGATGCCTCATGCTGCATTAAGCGCACCTCAAGTTGCCTAAAACTGCTATAATCACACCTGCTGTGCATGCTAAACCGCCTCCAGCCGCGTTTAATCACTAAACGGCTTAATGTAATGCCTAATTGTCAGAATAGTTTTGGAGAGCCAATGCTTTACTACCTGAAAAAATGTAACAATACTGTCACTATTGCCAAATAGTTAATTAAGTTTCGTTATAATAATTATTATTTATATCTTTGTAGCGTTCACAACGCAATTATATTAATCTATACCTGTTTTCCTTTTTAATTAACTTATTGAAATTAAATCAGAACGATGGTTAAAAAACATTTTGGGTGGATATTATGCGCCTTTTTACTCTTCTCGGTTACCATTATCAGCTGGAGGCCCGAAAGTAACAGCCCCTTAGTTAGTACTAAAACAACTGATAGTGATAAAACAGTTTCGGCACCCAAAAGTGTGTTTGAACAATACGTAACTGCTTTATATCAAACTGCAAATCTGGAGCAGGCTGGTTTAAACCTTTCGGTATTTCAAAAAGCTATTACCGGCTATTTAAACTTAAAATTAGCCAATAAATTACCTCAAAACAGTTCGGTTATTACGGTGGTTGATCTTTCAAAACCCAGCCATGAAAAGCGCATGTGGATAATTGATGTGCTGTCTAAGCAGCTATTGTTAAATACATGGGTAGCCCACGGACAAGGAAGCGGTGATGATTTGGCCACCCAGTTTTCGGACATTAATGATTCGCACCAAAGCAGTTTAGGCTTTTATTTAACCGATAATGTTTATATGGGCAAACACGGCCGCTCATTACGGTTAGACGGTTTGGACGAAGGTTTTAACAGCACCGCCCGTGCCCGCGATATTGTATTGCACTCGGCCCCTTATGTAGGCCAAAAAACAATTAATGAAATGGGCCGTTTGGGCCATAGCTTTGGTTGCCCTGCCGTTGCCCCCGAAGTTAGGGACGAAGTGATAGACGCCATTAAAGGCAAAACCGTATTATTTATTAGCGGTAACGATAGCAACTACACTTCAAAATACCTTGACGAAAGCGACCTGGCTAATTTTGCTGCTGATACTACATTAGCTTCAACAATAGCAGGTACCCGGTAAGTTTTAAATGTTTTTGGCCAAAGCGGCATAAAGCACTACGTCAAGCCCGTAAACATCTTTGCGAAATTGCAGCGTTCCGCCGGCATCTGTCCAGCAGGTTACGTAGGTAATATAAACCGGCACTTTAGCAGGCAAATAAATAGTGGTTGGGTCGGGTTTATCTGCTGCCATATCTTTGGCTATCAGGTCATACTTACTGCCGGTGCCAAATAAATTAAGCGCAAGGCCCTGCGGGTTACCCAAACGCACACACCCATGACTTACATCGCGGTCTGCTTTTTTAAATGCTGATTTTACAGGCGTGTCATGCAGGTAAACACTGCTTTTATTTTTAAACAGGAACTTGATCTTCCCCAATGAGTTTTCATCGCCGGGTTTTTGCTTAAACTCATAGTCCGAGCCTTCTTTGGCTGCCGCTGCCCAGTTGATAGATTCTGTATCTTCAATTTTATCGCCGTTTTTAAAAACGTCGATCCCCTTATTGGCTAAGTAAAATTTATCGTCCTGCGCGGCTTTAATAATTTCTTTGGTTACAATACTTTGCGGTATGTTCCAAACAGGGTTAACCTCCACACTGTGTATCAGGCTGTTTAGCTGCGGTGTTTCGTGCGAAAATGGTTTATCAATTTTAGCGGTATCGGTATAGGCCGCCAGGCTGTATGAATTGGTTTTATTGCGCCCTTCGCCCACACAAACCTTCATATTTAGTACCGATTTGCCGCTATCCATTACGTCAAGCGTATAATCGGGGATGTTAACAATTACATACTTGTCTTGCGTGGGTTTATTTTTCCACCTTAAACGTTCCAGGTTAACAATTATAGCGCGTTTTGTTTCTTCCTGCGATATTCCGGGAACCGTTGTGCCATCAGCCAATGCTTTTTGTAACAATATATATTGCGGGTCTTTAGGCTGTATGCTGTCTAAATAGGTCTTCAAGTTTGTGCGATGAAAAACCTGGCTCATTGACACGCTATCGGGTCGTTTGGTATCAGTAAAATACCGGGCATACACCCACTTCGGGTTTATCGCTCCGTATTGCAGATCGTTAGAGTAGGTGATGAGCGAATTTGCTGTAAGCATTTCCAACTCCGCCATATCATGGTAGGCTTCGTCTAATGTTTTAACACCCTTTTTAGCATAAAATTTATTGATCAGCGCTGCAATCTCTTCACTCTTAAACTGTTTAGCGTCAAGGCCATGTTCGCCTGCTTTCCCGTAATAACTTATTGCGGCTTTTAGGTCGCCGTTAAACAGGTGGTCCATTACAAATATGGGGTCATAGTCATTTTCGTCATAATACGTGCTTATCAAATTTGGATAGGCCAGTTTTGATTTTTCATCAGCCAGTACTTTTTTAAATACTTCGGCAAAACCTTCGGGGGTAACATCTTTAAAAACCTTATTTTTGGTTTTGGTGTATAGTATATTACCCATGTCTGAGCGCTTTTTTTTACAGCTTTGAAAGGTTAGGATAAAAACGAAGAATAATAATATATAGGCGAGAGGGTATTTCCTGGTGGATATGATCATTTTTGAGTTAGTATATGTTGACGTATAGCAATTGCCATACCATAAAAGTAAATAAAACAGGTAATATATTTTAATGTGAATTAAGAGTCAGGAACCAAGAGCCAGGAATCAAGAATAATAAGTTGGAGAATAGATCTGAAAAAAAGGAAAAATTCAGCCAGCATAGGACAATAAAAAACTCTTTTTTACTTTTTTATCTTGGCTCTTGACTCTCACAAATAATAATATGGAAAAGAATAATAAACCTGAAGTATGGCTGCGGGGGCCGGTTGAAGGTATCATACCTTTATTACAGCCTGTTGCCCATGCTTTATTACAGGCCAGGGAAGAGGTTAACGCGTTGATGTTTGATTTTCCTGAAATATTGTTGTGGGTACAACCGGTAGGGATGGCTTCGCCCGGTTTTCATTTGCAGCATCTTTCGGGTATTATTGACCGTCTTTTTACTTATGCCAAAGGCGAGGGACTTACCGACCATCAGCTGCATAAATTAGCCACAGAAGGAAAAATGCCCGAAACAAGCTACAGTGTTATGAATTTATTGGAGGTATTTAACCGCCAGGTTGACGGGGCTATTAAACAATTAACCCTGGCAGATGAATTAACCCTTACCGAAAAACGGGGCGTGGGCCGTAAGCAATTACCCTCAACCGTAATTGGCTTATACACCCATGCCGCCGAGCATACCATGCGCCATGTGGGGCAGTTATTGGTTACGTCGAGGATATTGCGAGGGCAGTAACACGCTATCCAGTATTAAAAATACCCATTCAGAACTTTCTGAACGTTTTTTTTTTATCACTTTTGTATAGTTACATACCCTATTAAAAATCGTCCGATTTCTTTTTCATTATATGGTTTAGCAGGTCTATTTTTTGCATAAACAATTCGTCCATTGCTTTAAGTACACGTTTGCTGCGGCCCACGCCAATAAGTCCGCCGCTTTTACCTTTATCCACATCGTACAAAGTATGAACCTCGTTTTTATTATCTTTATCTATATAAGTGAGCAGGATATTATCAAATGTATAACGATAACGCCCCTTTTTAAGTTCAAGCTTAATATTGTATTTTAATGTCATTTGTTCATTGCCAATGCCTGTTTGGGTTTTAAAGGTGGCAGGTTCTTCAATTGAAACCGCAACAATTCCGCCTTGTTCATCATCAGTGATTATTTTAGTATTCGCAAGGCTCAGTTTGGTAATAAATGATTTGGCATCCTTATACAGGTCAGCAACAGTAAACGAAGCATCAACGTCAACTACATTACCGTAATATAAATACCTGTCTTCAGATTTATATCCGAAGGGCCCGGCTGTT
>JABDBT010000104.1 GCA_013288465.1 Bacteroidota bacterium
ATTTACCACCATACCCCCGTTCAACACTTCCGTTTAGGTTATCCCAATGGTCGAGCAGGCGAAGTTTTGTATGCGGGAAATCGGCAATGGCCAGTGTTTTAATATTTTGTTCGGTTTGTAATAGTTTTAAAAAATTGAATACTCCATATAGTACGCCAATATCTGTATTGGCGGCAATTACAATGGTCGATTTACCTTTTACCAACACGGTACGTATAATATACCCTTCGGCGCCAACTTTCTTTAGCACATCCTTTATTGGCAACGAAGCTATAATGACCGATGAAGCGGGTGTGCCGATAAGCAATGCGCCGTTGGCGGTAACTTTTTCTTTTTGAGGCAGATCCAACAGCAATAGCCCTTTTAAACCATCGGCAAGTTCATCATGCGCTGCATCAAACGTTGCTGATTTACCTGTAAATACCATTTGGGTAATGGAGTGCCTGTACTGATCATATAAAGCCTTATTGCTTATTTTATCATAGCGCAGCCATAGGCGGTAACCGTTTTCGGCATTGGCATTTAGCACGCAGCAAATAGAAAGGAAAAGACAGAAAGCTAATTTTTTCATAACATCCGGGTTTATATGCAATCGATTGCATGGCAATGTGCGAATGTAATATATTCTTTAAAAACCATTTATATATCCGCGAAAATATTTTTGTTTATCGCTAAAAAGATACAGAGGGGAGTTAAGCGGTTGATTGAGTGAGTGGTTGATTGGGTTTAAAGCGGGTACCACAACCAACTTATTCAACCTAATCAACTACTCACCTAATCAACCTCCCCCTCAATTATTCTTCAACCCAATATTGTGGTTTTGATAATCCATTAAATATTCATTGCTGATAAAAAAATCAATGCTAAAAATGGAACGGATATCCTGCGAGTACGATGTTTTATCCACCTGCGTTGAATTATAGGTAGAACTGGTGGTATAAGTATAGCTAAACCCCTGCGATGTGCTTACAGTTACGCTGGTATTTGCCGGCAAGGTGGTAACGTTGCTGGTTGCGTTGGGGTTTTCTAATATGGTGATATTGGGCGTGCCGGTATCCAACAATATGGTTGCCGGTACATTTGTCCCGTTATAATTTATGGTCCCGGCAATATTGGGCGAGTATCCGCCTACCGAAAAAACCAGCTGCGGGTGCATAATAAACCCGGATGACGACAGGTCATTAGGTGTTAACCCAATGGAAAGCAAACCGGCTACATACACCGGGTTTGTGGTCGAAAAATTGGCGCTGTTAAACATAGCCAGTTTAAAGCCGTTGGTTATATTGCTGGGCAGTTTAAAATAACTTAACGGACTGCCTATTGAAGCACTGTTATAACTTACGCCAGACCCTACCCCAAACACATCATTTGAATGCGTTGGCAATGTATTGCCCGATGTTACATCAACCGCTTTGTAGTATAAAAAGAAAGGGATGCGCCCGGTAGTTACCTTGCCATTCTGATCGCCAATGGTTACGGTGGCATAAGCCAGGTTGCCATACTCCTGTGTTTCGGTGCCAACACCGCCATAGCTTATAATAAACGTTTGCGAGGTAACGGCAATGCCATTGTAAACTGTTGAATCGCCGGTTACGGTTATCCCGTTGGCGGTAATAGCCGACGCGGGCAGTATGCCGTTAGCATCTATGGTCATCCCGGTTGAGCCGGTGTCAAACACACTTAAATAACTGGTTTGCGCGGAACCTACCGTTGTTATGGGGATAAATACCCGCCGGTTAGTTGTATTGCCGGTGGTTTGGGCATATTCATATAAACCAATAGTAGCAAAATTGGTGATTGCCGGTGTTGGCGCCGGTTGTTTATCCTTTTTACAAGAAGCTGCAAATATTAACAGGCACATTACACCAACCAATAGCAGGCGATAACCCGGGTACTTTTTTTCCATTCCTCTTTATTTTATGATTTACGTATCTCCTGTTCGCAATAAACCTTATGATGCCGCAATTTAGCTTTAGTTTAATGGCCTGCTATTATACCGGCTAATAAAATTATAACGGGCGACAACAAAAATATAAAATGTATCGATAAACACAGCCTCTTTAACGATGTACGGAATGTTTAATGGATTGGTTGTCTGCGGGTGGGAAATGACGGGTGGCAAAAAAAGGGACAGATTCGTATTTATCATATAGTTACTTATATTTACTATATGAAAAACCTATACCTAACCTTATCATTTATCTTTTGCCTGCAAGTGCTCGCCTTTTCGCAAGGCGATAGCACCCGCCTGGGTTCAATTGTCTCCAAACTCGACAAACAAACAACAACCCGTCCCATTGAAAAAGTGTACCTGCATTTTAATAAACCGGGCTACCTGGTGGGCGATACCATTTGGTTTAAAGGCTATTTAACCGTAGGCCCGCATCACCAGCTATCAGCATTAAGCGGTATTTTATATGTGGAAATGATTGATGGCCGGGATAAGGTCATTAAGTCGTTACGGTTAAAGGTTGTAGATGGCGTGGCGGTTGGCGAAATAGCCATCGGCAGTACCTTGCCGACGGGCGATTACCGCATACGTGCCTATACCAACTGGATGCGTAATTCAGCCCCGGATTATTTCTTTAACAAAACCATTAATATAGGCGATATTAAAACCAGCGCCGTGTTTGTGGCTTCAGCCTTTGATGTTTCGGGCAAGAATAAAGAAGGTTTGGTAAATGCTAAGTTAGCTTATACCGATAAGTTTGGCCGTGCCTATGACCATAAACAAGTTACCTATGAGGTAAAAGCAGATACTGTTGCCTTATTTAAAGGAATGGGCATTACGGATGATAAGGGTAATTTAACGTTCGCCTTTTCGGATAAAGCCATGGCGGGGCAAAAGCGGTTAAGTATTGTAACCCATTTTAAACTGCTTGCGGGGGTTGTTGTTGACAAAACCATACCTATCAACCTGCAAAATGAAAATACAGATGTACAGTTTTTTCCCGAAGGTGGGCAACTGGTAAACGGCGTACGGTCAAAGATTGCATTTAAAGCCATAGGCATAAATGGGCTAAGCGTGGCTGTTAGTGGATCTGTTTTTGATAACAACCATAACGAAGTAGCCGAATTTAATACCCAACATGCAGGCATGGGCATATTTGCTTTAACCCCCGAAGCAGGTAAAACCTACATAGCCAAAGTTACCATGCCCGATAGTTCGGTTATTAGCGTAAACCTTCCCGCTGCTGCGGACAGAGGTTTTGTATTAACCATAAACAGCAGCGATTCGCTGGTATTAAAAATACACATAGCTACCAATGATGTAACCCTGCAAGGGCAGCAAAATGCTTCGTTCTATTTGGTTGGGCAATCGGGCGGGGCGGCTTATTATACCACATTAGGCAAATTGGATAACCCCAATTTTACAGCCGTTGTGGCTAAAAGTAAATTCCCAACGGGCATTGTACAGTTTACGCTGTTTTCGGCTGCCATGGAACCGTTGAATGAGCGGGTGGTGTTTATTCAAAACCTCGACCAGCTAAGCCTTAATTTAACTTCGGATAAACCGGTTTATGCCGCTAAAGAAAAGGTTAAAATGGCTTTCACTACCAAAGACTTCACAGGCAAGCTTTCGCCGGGCAGTTTTTCGTTAGCCGTATTTAATGATGATAAACTAACCGGCAACGAAAACGCCGAAAGCACCATTTTATCCAATATCCTGTTAACATCTGATCTGAAGGGATATATAGAAGGCCCTAATTATTATTTTAACAATATAACTGATGAAAGCAAAGCTGACCTTGATATTTTAATGCTTACGCAGGGCTACCGCCGGTTCGACTGGAAAGAGGTAATGGCCGATAGTTATCCGCCTATAAGCTTTCAGCCCGAAAGATCATTAGCTATAGCAGGTATGTTAACCACATCGTCGGGCAAACCGGTTGCCAGTGGCAGGGTAAGTGTTTTTTCTCCTTTGGATGTTGTACATATTGATACCGTAACCGATGCCGAAGGCAAATTCAATTTCCCGGCTATTGAGTTTCCGGATAGTACCAAACTGGTAATACAGGCGCGAAAAGCCAATGATGGTAAAAATGTGGAGATATCGCTGGATAACGGTAGGGCGGTACCTGCTATATACAAAAGCAACATTGGCGATGCGGCGCAAAGCCTGGAGGCACCTGTTTTTGGCAGAATAGGTACAAATAGTATGGTTACCGGAACGGCAGATACCGCCCAGGTTGCCGCTATGATAAAGGAAAACACCATTAATAAAGGAAAGGCGCTTAAGGAAGTAACCATTAAAGCTAAAACTCCCGACAAACCGGATCAATCCAATGCATGGGGAACAATAAGGCCCGATGCCGTGATAAGCGGTGAAACATTAAAGGATTATGCAACTATCACCGCCGCTATAATGGTTAAAACATCGGGGTTAGTTTATAATGATAGGCGGATTTATGATCCGGACCCGTTCAAAGCAAAGACACCTATACCCGTAGTAATTAATGGATTTGGAGTGCAGCCAAGTGACAATATTGACGACATAATAGGCGTAGATGTAATTGAAGATATAAAACTATTACAAGGTAAAGGGATTTTAGCTACTTATGGCTTCGTTAACAACTCTAATGATAGGATAATTTTAATTACTACTAAGCAGTTTGCCGGTACAGACACTACCAAAATGGAGCTTGTTAAAAACAAAAACTTTGCGTTTAACAGTAACAACAAGTTAAAAGACGTAACGGTTAAGGCTAATAAAATAGGGAAATCTGCCCAATCCAATTTATGGGGCTCAACCAAGCCGTTGGCGGTTATAAGCGGTGAAACATTAAAGGGCTATGCAACTATCACGGCAGGCATAACGGCAAAAACTCTGGCGAACTATTATAAAGATGGAAAGATTTACGATCCAATCGTTCTGGAACGATGTAGGCTTACTGGAGTTACCCCAACTCCAATACCGGTTGTTATTAACGAATCCCCAATAAGTATTGATGACAATATTGACGACATAATAGGCGTAGATGTAATTGAAGACATAAAACTATTGCAAGGCAAAGGAGTTTTAGATAATTATGGCTTTGCTAATAACCCCAACGACAAGCTAATTTTAATTACCACCAAACAGTTTGCCGGTACCGATACTTCAAAAATGGCCCTGGTTAAAAACAACCCGCTTAACCGCAACCTGAAGGAAGTTAATATTAAAGGCCGCAAAAACGCGGGAACAGAAAACGCGCCTTGGAAAGCGGTGGTAACCACATCAGCCAACCTTAACGGCCCCGGCAATGCCGACCAGGTTTTAACCGGCCAGGATGTGGACGGGTGTCTAACTCTGGGCGACTGCCTCCAGGCTAAAATACCTGGTATTATATTAAAAGGCGGCAACTATTATTTTGCTATACACATTGCCCAATCCATAACCACGCCCCCGCCAATTATATTTATTATTGACGGCCAGCTTTTTAGCGGCAGCGGCAGTGTGGATATGCTGAACAATGTGGTTGTGGCTAATATAGCCACCATCGAAGTTTTAAAAAGCAGCAGCTATTTAAATATTTACGGCTCAAACGCCAGCGGCGGTGCGTTGGTGATCACCACCAAAATTGGCAACGAGGGTAACGATGTATATGCTTCAAAAAGCGCGCCGGGTGTTATCTACACCAGATTTAACGGGTTTTATAAAGCCAAACAGTTTTACCTGCCAAAATATAACTATACCGGGGCAACAACGCAAAGCGATACCCGTACTGCCATATATTGGAATCCATATATTACAACGGATAATACAGGTGCCATACCCATTGAATTTTATAATTCTGATATAAAAGGTGTTTACCGTGCAGTGGTTGAGGGCATTGATAATGATGGCAATATTGGCAGGTGTGTTTACAGGTATAGGGTGGAGTAAAGATTATACATGTTCGGAAGAGTTTGTTTTGCAGATATAAAATCCCCTCTTGAGAGGGGGCGCGTTTGGTGGAGTGGCGGCAGGGGTGTGTTAATGAAGCGCAAAGCACACACCCCTCCACCCCTCTCAAGAGGGGAATCGCACAATTCCTCCGCTCTTTTCGATCTTCCGAATACCTGTGGAGCAAAGCGCAATAGTCAAATACCATTCAGCAAACCCTCTGCATTGCTAACCTGCTGATTGGCAAAAAAGGCAAATACCTGGTCGAGCTTTTGTTGCACAGCGATGTTGCCTTTATATTGCTTCCTGTACTGGTACAGCTTGTAAATTAATTCGAGCTCGTGCTGCCCGTAGGTCACGCCTAACTTTTGCTGCATGGTGGTTAAAAAACTATAACCAAACTGTACAGTAGGCTCTATCATGGTTCCCTCGCCATAATCGTTCCATGTAGCAAACTGAATAATGCCCACCCCCGATGCCAGCGCCTTATCAAGCATAGCCGAAAATGTGTTAACCCCATTTATGGTGTAACCAATTTGCCATGTTGGGCCGGCTGCCCCACCCGCCGCGTAAAACGGGTTAAAGCCCGGATAAACCACTCCAACCGAAATGGCAAAACTCGCGGATTGCGCATAATAGGCATTCACAACCGTTGGGTGGTCCTGGTATATCCACGGAAATTCGCCCCCCGCATTGTTAGCGCCTACCATACTGGTATAACCGTATAAGGGGATGATGGCGGGTTTGGGGCTGATGCCGGATAGTATGGTATTCCAGTCGGATGGCTGTGTAAAGGTTATAGGGCCGAAATCTAAGACAACAGGCGCGTTGTTAACCGTAAGGTAATTGGCCTGGTTAAAATAATTGGTTTGCATATAAGTAAAATCACCATGCGCGCCACTGGTTTGGCCCGCGTCCCAATCCCTGTCCTCCTCCACAATAGCAAATTGCAGCCCAAGCGAATTTAGTTTAGCGATAAGGGCATTGGCATTAGCCAGGTTGTCGGGGTAATCGTTCAGTACGCGCGTACCCGGCCAGTCAATCATTACGCCATCAACACCGGCATATTTCATTAATAGCAACTGGTATTCAATAATATCAGGATCGGCCGAATAATAGGGCCCGGTTTGCGGATACGCGTATGATGCTATCTGCCGCTGGCTGTTAACTATAATATCGGGGTTCTGCGTGTTCATTTTCCAATGAAACCCCCAAACGCCTTTTGAGTCGGGCGTTTCAAACCAGGGCATAAAGTGCATAAATATTTTCTTGGTAGTGGTTTTTGTTACCATAGGAACCGTTGTGGTAACCGGGATGGTTACTGTCGTTGTACCTTTTGTTGATATCGTATCCGTTGCGCTGTTTTGTTGCATGGACGATTTTTTACATCCAAAACAAAGCCCAGCAATAAGCAATAGCACGGTTAGT
>JABDBT010000105.1 GCA_013288465.1 Bacteroidota bacterium
CTGCCCTCATCAACCGTTTTCATGATTATAGTATGGGGAGCTGATTTGCTACGGGCAGTGTCGGTAGTAACTTCCCGTTTCAGGTACTCCATAACCACCGTTACCGGCTTATCGGTTACGTTGGTGAACGCGAACTTTTCAATAGCCATAGGCTTATCAACCGACGGGAAAAAGCTGCGGTCTATTTTTACCTGGGCGGGGTTGCCGGCTTGCGCCGATATATTCATGATGCCTTTATGGCTAAAACTTTTAACATTGAAGGCCATATTGCCCGAGCGCCTTTTGGGCGAAGCGATAAAACTAAGCAGCCTGTTATTGATGTAGATGCGGGGCAGCTCATCGTCATGAAAGGTATATGAAATGTGGCTGCGGGTATCATCAGGCAGCATGCGGAAGGTTGGGAAAACTACCGTACGGTTGATGCTGCATACCCCCGCGGTATCAATGCCGTACTCTACCCATAGCGATACCTTTTCGCCAGACATTTCGATATGATCAGCATGTGGCAACCTGTCTTTTACCGTCCAGGTTATACTCCCGTTTGGGTTAATCAGCCACCGGTCGGTTTGAACCGGCAAAACTGTTTTTTGGGCAAACGCCGGTAAACTTAAGATAGAAATGAGTGCGGTAATAATTGCTTTGTTGCTGATCGGTATCATGTAATTTTGTTTAAGCTGCAAGTTTACCATCTATAATTAATTATTTAACAGGCTTGTCCGCTATAGCTTTTTCTTTTATTCCTGACAGATGATTATTTAATAATTTCACGTCGGCTCCGCTGCCCCCTTCAACACGTACAAATGATTGGGCTGTGCCTTTTACCTCCATATTGGTTATTTTGGCCCCGGTCACATCTTCTAACCGGATTATAGATTCGGCTCCCGAAGTTTCAGGAATGGGCCAGTTATTCAATTCAATATCCTTCCCATCCTCGCAAACAAATGCCGGGCGCAGGTCATTGCTGCCCAGGGTAAACCTGATGTTGTTAAGCTTTAACCCTTCTACATGCCTTGCCCAAACCCCATAAGCCGGAACCAGCGGACCGAAGGTTTTTACTTCGGGATATTTATCAATGGCCTCGGGCACAACTTGCCGTGCATTAGCCGTAGTGCCACCGCCCGCTAATTGTATCTCGATATTTTCGAGTGTGAGGTTTTTGATATTATGGCCTGGGATACCGGTAATTAATATTCCTGATGGTGGCATAAGCTGTGCGTTATCAGCTGCTTTGGCTTTTACGTTCCTGATGGTTACGTCTTCTAAAGTCCCGGTTTCCTGTTTGGTGTCCTGGTCTTTACGGAACACGCTTAACCTCGACCCCAGGCGGATAAGTATAGGGGTCTTAACTTCTACCATGGTAATGTCCGAAATTTCAATATCGTGCAGGTGCGCGCCATCAACGCTAAGCAGTTTAATACCGCCGTTATTAGTGTTGTAGATGTAGCAGTTAGAAATTTTAATATGTTCAAACGCAGCCATTGATTCTGTCCCCATTTTAATAGCGCCCTGGCTGCTTTTTAGGCGCATACCACTTATAACAATATTACTGCAAGGCATTTTGCTCGACGTGGTTTTAAAGCAAACCGCGTCATCGCCGCTTTCAATGTCGCTGTCTTTGATCTGCACATCCTGGCAGCCGTCAATATCAATACCATCATTGTGGGCCACGCCTACGCTTACTATCTTAATGTTTTTTATGCTGATATGCCGTGTTTGAAAGTAATGTGATGTCCAGGCGGCAGAATAGTGCAGGGCAATACCGTCAAGGGTTACGCCATCGCACCGTACAATTTGAAGCAGGAAAGGGCGTCTGCCCCAGCGCTGCCCTTCGGGGCGGGTATCCGTCAATATCTGTTTTGCCTTAACGGCTGCGCCCTGCCCGTCAATTATACCTTCGCCTTCAATGCCTATGTTTTTTGCATCAACGGCCACAACCAACGCCCAACCCACATTAATGCCCAACCCTTCAGTAAAGGGATCAAGGTTTTGGTAATCGTTAACATCGGTACTGCCTAATAAAACGGCCCCTTTTTGAAATTGCAGCGTAACATTGCTTTTCAAGGCTATAGTGCCCGATAAAAACCGCCCTTCGGGAAATATCACTTTACCGCCGCCGCTTTTTGTGCAGGCATCAATGGCTTTTTGTATAGCATCTGTATTTAAAACAATGCCATCGCCTTTAGCGCCATAAGCTACAATATTAAAATCGGCGGCATATAATCCTGTGCTTAACGCAAGTGTAATTATAGTGAGGATAAGTTTTACCGGGTGGCTTGGTTTCATTTATTACAGTATTACTTTTTAGCGATCTTTTCTGCTTTTATCATTTCTGTGCCGGCCATTAAAAACGCGCCTAATACATGCGGGTCATTCAACTCTTTTGGGCGGTTGTAATAAAAGCGGATATCCTCCTCCATGTTTGTGCCTATACATACATCTTCAACTTCGCCATTGGCGGTTACTTTGGATGACAGCCCTTTCCAGCCCTCGCTGGCAATAGCCAGGTATTTCGGGTTTATCCAGCCTTCATTTACGGCGTGGGCAACCGCGTAAGTAAACATGGCGGTAACTGAGGTTTCAAGGTAAGAGTCGGGTTTGTCTAACACCTGGTGCCATAAACCGGTTTGATCCTGGTAACGGGCGTAGCCAACTATCTGCCTTAATAACAACCGGATCAGTTCGGCACGTTTTGGGTGATTGGCAGGCAGGTTATCTATCAATTGAGCCTGGGCTACAGCAAGCCAACCATTTGCACGGCCCCAATGGGCTACACCGTTCATTTCCACATCCGAGTAATAGTTATGGAAGAACAGGCCGGTGCGGTCGTCATACAGGTATTTGTTAAAGTTTTCTACTTGTTTAATGGCATCATCAAAGTAGCGGCTATCGCCGGTTAGTTTTCCCATACGGGCCAAAAATGGCACACTCATGAACAGGTCATCGGCCCATATAGTGCTGCTTCGCGGCTGGGGGCGACATAGCGTCCCATCCGGCAGGCGAAGCTGTTTATGCGAGATGTATTCAGTAGCCTTGTCCAAATAGGCACGATATTCTTTTTTATGGGCAAGCGCGTCCACATCACAAAGCCCTGCCGACATTGCGCCGCAGGCATCCAGGTTACTCATGCCAAAATAGGCACCATACTCAGCCCTGGGTACCTTGGCTTTGTGTTGGGCTTCAAAATACGCCAGGTTGCTGAATATAAAATCAAAGTTATGCAATGAATAATCCGAATATTTGGTGTCATTCAGCACAGCGGCGGTTTGCATCATGCCAATGGTTAACACGCCATTTACATACATCCATTTGTTGTAAGTGCTTTCGGCTTTTATATCAGCAGTTGGTGCAAGGCCCTGTGTTGAGGCATATTTTTCGCCGGTTTTGCTGTTTACAAACTGGAACGAAGTGTTTTGTATGGTATGATTGGCTACACGCCGTACCAGTTCTTCGGTATTGGATGTTTGCGCGAATGTTAGGGCCGGGAAGGCCATCGCGAGGATAAATAATAGTTTTTTCATATTATGGTTATTTTAATAGCGTTATTTTTTAGCTGATGCCCTTGTCTTTTTTACCTGGGCTACGGTAATAGCAGTGCCTTTATTTTTAAAACTGTTGCGTATGTATGTTAAAACATCCGCAATTTCCTGGTCTTTCAGGAAATTATGTGGCGGCATATTGTTTGAGTATGATTCGCCGTCGATCTCAACCGGCTGCATAAAGCCATTTAGCACCACTTTAATTAAGCGCGTTTTATCGCCATTAACATAAGATGTTTTGCTAAGCGGAGGGTTCATATTTGGCACGCCGCCGCCATCAACCTGGTGGCAGGATAAGCAATACTGTGTATAAACCTTTTGGCCGTTCGCAATTGAACTTGCTGATACTGCCGGAGTTTTTGAGTGCGCTTTAACAGCAGGTTTGGTTTGGGCATGTAATTGCGACAGACCAAATGCAAATAATAAAGCGATAGTTAGTTTAATTTTCATTGAAATATAGAGCATGTTAAATTACTGAATTACTTTTTAGTGTATATAATGCGATAGATAAAACCTTTTGAATCGTCCGTTACATATAATGAGCCATCGCTGCCTTGCGCTAAACCGCATGGGCGGTGATCCGCCCTCCCTGCCGCGGTTTTTTGTGCCGAACCGGAGAAGTTGTCGGCAAATACTTCCCAATCGCCTGCCGGTTTCCCATCTTTAAATGGCTGAAAAACTACACAATATCCTTTTTGAGGTTCGGGCGCGCGGTTCCATGAACCATGAAAAGCTATAAAAGCGCCATTTCGGTATTTTTCTGGAAACATCTTACCGGTATAAAAAAGCAACCCATTTGGGGCCATGTGGCCGGGGTATGCTGCCACTGGGTCGAGGTATTTAGGATCGGCCTCCTTTTTGCCATCGCCCCCATATTCGGGGCCTTGTATTTTCTTATGCTGAATTTCATCATAATACATAAATGGGAATCCGGCGTTATCGCCTTTTTTTAAGGCGTACATACACTCCGCAGGTAACTCGGCCGATTGTTTGGTATCATATAACTCGGGCCATGAGCTGTTTAAATTATCGCGGCCATGCTGCATTACAAATAACTGGTTATCCTGCTGGTTCCAGTCAAGCCCTACAATATTGCGCAGGCCTGTAGCATAACGGATACCGTCTTTATAGGTCTGGTTAAGCTTATCGGCTTTAAATTCCCACATCCCACCTGCCGAATCTAACAGCGGGCAGCCGGGTATGCCGGGCGAATGATAGCCACGGTCCTGCACCTGGCAGGCACTTAATGGCGAACCAATATTTACATAGATATTGCCAACATTATCAAGCACTAATGATTTTGTTTCATGCTGCCGCCCTGCCTTTAAACCCATGACTATCCTTTCAGGTTCGGCCTGGTTTATCACCTCATTCTTGTCATTTAGCTTATACCTGAATATTTCGGTATTTGATGAAGCATACAGGTACCCGTTTTTGATATATATGCCCGTACCGCCGTAATTGCCAAAGCCGCCCGTAATTTGCGCCCGGCCATCACTGCCTTCGTGCAAAATTATAACGCCTTTGCCATCTTTTGGCTTTGCCAATTTTACATAAATATCGCCCTGTGGCGTAACGGTTAGGTGCCGGGCTTTGGCAGCTATATCCGCTACTTTTAGCGCACCAAACCCATCGGGCAGCTTTAAACCTGCATTGTCTGCATCCGGCACTACATTAACATCTGCTTTGAGCGCATATAACGACACCGTTGCCATTGTAACCACCGGTAGCAGATACCTTAATACTTTCAGTTTCATATTTGTTATTCCTCTTTTACTTTTAGTTCAACTTTTATGCAGTAGCCCCGGTAACCAGCCGGGGCGTTGAGAGAAATTTACTGCATCCGGAAGATCTTTATTACTATAGTGTCATTTGGTTAATTCCATCCCGGGAATACCCGGCTATTATCATAAGCCGGCCCGGTTATGGTTGCGTCAATTTGCGATTGTGGAATTGGCCTTATCACATCAAATGGCTGAATATTTGGCCCTGCATCAAGATTGTGTAACTTGACACGTTGCAACAAGGTGCCTGTTCTAACCAGGTCCTGCCAGCGCGATAACTCGCCGCATAGTTCCCTCGAACGTTCATCCATGATAAAGTCAATAGTCATACTTGATAAGGTAACATCCATAGCGGCTACATTGCCGGTTGGATATGCTGCCCTTTCGCGGATGGCGTTAACATAAGGCAATGCTTCTGATGGGCGGTTATCCATTATCAAAGCCTCGGCAGCTATCAAATACGTTTCGGCAAGGCGATAAATAATAATCGGCCTTATTGACGGTGCGTTCTGATCGGTGCGCTTATCATCATAATACTTGGTCATTGTAGGATAAAGGGTGTTTACATACTTGCTTGGCGGCAATACCTGGTAACGGTATTTGGCAATTTGCGCGGCAGTAAGTTCATAACCGGGCATCCATATCGCGGTATCACCAACCGTAAACTTGGGCTTGCCATTAGCAACGGGTATGGTTGCAGCATTGTTAGCTATCCATACAGATTGAAACGATTTATAATACCGTGTATCGTTGGTTTTATCCTTAAATGCGGTATCGGTAAGCCAGCGGGTAGGCATTACGCGGGCGTAAGGGCGCCCATCCATTACATCCCTCTGCATGCCCGGTTGCAATTCGTACCGTGATACAAAAAAGTGGACGTATAAATTATCAGGCCCGCTATTGTTTTGCGTAGCCGAGCCATTGTAAGCCAGGCTTGAGGTATGCTGAATGGTCCATAATACTTCAGAGTTTGTTTCATTCCCTTCCGCGCAAACCTTTCCAAAATCGGGCAATAGCCTTACGCCACCGGCAGGCCCGGCGGTGTTAATAACATTTGCTGCCATTGCGGCGGCATTTTTAAAGTCATTAGGTTGTTTTGCCACGGTATAACCACGGGTTAAGTAAACCTTAGCTAAAACGTGCATAGCCGCAATTGCGGTTGCCTTACCCGGCAGTATGCCGCTTGTTTGAGGCGTGGCAGGCAAACCTGCTATGGCGTCTGTCAGATCCTGAACAATAAAAGCATACACATCAACCATTTTATCGCGCGATGCGGATAATGTTGGCACTGATTGAAAGTGGGTATTTAAAGTAACATCGCCCCAGTTTTGAACCAATATGAAATAATAGTTTGCCCGTAAGAATTTGGCTTCGGCTACCATTTCGGCTTTTGTAGCGGCGCTGATGCCTGCTAAAGCCGGTGCATTATCAACCAAACCATTACAGGTATTGATGTAAGTATAACAGTTTTTCCATATACCCGATATGGTGCCGTCTGTTGTAAGGTAGCCACTGCTATACCTTACCAGGGCGCTTGTGCCATCGCTGCCTGCCCTAAACTCATCGGTACCGCCAACAGCCATCTCGAAATAGGTATCAGGCCCGTAAATGGTCCTGAACCCGGCGTATGCCGCGTTTAACCCGGCCTGGAAGCCCTGTTGTGTTGTAAAAAACTCGGGCGTTAAGCCTGATACGGGTACTTCATCCAGTTTTTTATTACAACCTGAATTTATTGCTACAATAAAAAGGCTGATTAATAAATATATTGATATTCTCTTCATAACTATCTTATTAAAGG
>JABDBT010000106.1 GCA_013288465.1 Bacteroidota bacterium
TATGATGATCATTAATTGCAATTGTTACAATTTTTATTCAAAATCTGAAGCTTTTGGCAATACAGTTGCTGCGCTGCCCAACTTGCTGTTGCCCCTGCTGTAGCTAAAATAGATTATTAAACCAAATACCATCCATCCAAGGGCGCTTAACTGTGTGGCCCGGGGAAGAGAAATTATCATGGCCGAACAAATTAAAATGCCCAATATTGGAACCAACGGAACCAATGGTGTTCTAAATGGCCGCACCAGATTAGGGTCTTTTACACGAAGGATAATTATGCCGATACATACCAGCACAAATGCAAACAAAGTACCTACAGAGGTAAGGTCGCCCGCAACAGTTTCCGGTAGGAACGCGGCAAAAAGGCCCACAAAAACAAACAATATCATATTGCTTTTATAAGGTGTTTTGAATTTTGGGTGCAGGTCGGAAAATACTTTTGGCAGCAAACCATCGGTTGACATGGTATAGAAAACCCTTGATTGCCCTAACAGCATCACCAGTATTACCGATGAAAAACCAAGCAATATAGCTACGGTTACCAATGTTGACAGCCATCCATAACCCGTCATGTACGTGCTGATAGCATAAGCTACCGAAGCTTCCTTACCGGCATGCATAAAATCCTGGTATGGCGCTACACCTGTTAATACCCATGAAAATAAGATGTAAAGAATGGTACAAATAACCAACGAGCCTAATATCCCGATAGGCATATCTTTCTTTGGGTTTTTCGCTTCCTGGGCAGCTGTTGAAACCGCGTCAAAACCTATGAATGCAAAAAATACTATACCGGCGCCCCTAAGCACTCCACCCCATCCATGCCTGAAAAAGTCGGTGTAGGAATATGTGCTCCCATCAGGCAATATAGCCGGCGGTGCATTTGCAGGTATAAGGTAAGGGTGGTGGTTTTTAGCCTGGATATATCCCCATCCGATAGCGATAAATACCAATACAATGGCTACTTTTAAAATTACGATAACAGCATTAACAATAGCTGATTCCTGCGTGCCTTTGATCAGTAACATTGACAGTAAAAACAGGATAACCAATGCAGGCAGGTTAATAAGGCCATGATGGCTAACACCGTTTATAATAGCGGCCTCCATTGGCGAATGGCACCACTCGAACGGTATTCGGTGCCCGAGGAGGTTATTAGCGTATTCGCTCCAGCTTATTGATACCGTGGCCGCACCCAGCGCGTATTCCAGTATCAACGCCCATCCAATTATCCAGGCAACAATTTCGCCCATGGTAGCATACGCGTAAGTATAAGCGCTGCCCGCAATTGGGATAATGGAGGCAAATTCGGCATAACATAAGCCTGCAAAAGCGCAACCCACGGCCGCAATAATAAATGAAATGGTTACAGCAGGCCCGGCATTGCCACCTGCGGCAGCGGCGGTCCTTACAAAAAGGCCGGCGCCAATAATGGCCCCAATACCCAGGGCAATCAAATTGCCCGCGCTAAGCGTTCGTTTTAAGGTGTTTTCCCCCTCCGCGGATGAAGCCAGCAGTTGCTGGATCGATTTCTTTACGAATAAATTCATTTTTTTTAGATCAGTTGGTTTTTTATTGAGATAAAATCAGTTAGTTTCCCAAACGTAGTTAAATTAATTAGAATTACAAATAGCTAATACAATGCATGCATAGTAAAATGTTTGCTATAGAATATTTCCTCACCGCCGCTGTTTGTGTGGTCACAAACAGCAAGCTGTCCGGTAGTTGTCTGTGCGGACACAAGTAAGGGCGGGAGAAAAACCAAAAAAGGCCTCTTATACAGAAGCCCTTTTTAATATTTGGAGGAAAACCTTACGATTTCTTATCCACCCTGATCACATGCGTGGTCATGGCCCGTATGTGCAGTTCTTTTTGAATGCGCGGGCTGGTACTAATTTCTTTATGCAAATGCGGCGCAATAACCAATGAAACGATAGACATCAGCTTGATCAATATATTCATTGACGGGCCTGAAGTATCTTTAAACGGATCGCCCACAGTATCACCTGTTACGGATGCTTTATGCGGTTCTGATTTTTTATAATACATCTCGCCGTTGATCTCAACGCCTTTTTCGAATGATTTTTTAGCGTTGTCCCATGCGCCACCGGCGTTGCTCTGGAAAATGCCCATCAACACACCCGATACGGTAACACCGGCCAATAAACCACCCAATACTTCGGGGCCAAATATAAAACCAACAATTACCGGGGTAATTAAAGCGATCAAGCCCGGGGCAACCATCTCACGGATAGAGGCTTTGGTTGATATAGCCACACATTTTTCATACTCGGGCTTGGCTTCGTAGGTCATAATGCCCGGTATCTCATGAAACTGGCGGCGAACTTCTTCAACCATCGCCATTGCCGCACGGCCTACTGCCGAAATACACAATGCCGAAAATATAAAAGGTATCATACCGCCCACAAATAAGCCGGCCAGCACATCTGCCTTATAAATATCAATATGATCAATACCTGCAACACCCACAAAAGCGGCAAATAAAGCCAGTGAGGTTAATGCTGCCGATGCAATGGCAAAACCCTTGCCTGTAGCAGCTGTAGTGTTACCAACGGCATCTAAATTGTCTGTACGGTGACGTACCTCGGGGGGAAGCTGGCTCATTTCGGCAATACCTCCGGCGTTATCGGCTATCGGGCCAAAAGCGTCAATTGATAATTGCATGGCGGTAGTTGCCATCATACCTGCGGCTGCTATAGCCACACCATATAAACCTGCAAAGTGGAACGAACCATAAATACCTGCCGCCAAAACCAAAATAGGCAATACCGTTGACTCCATACCCACCGCTAAACCGCCAATAATATTGGTAGCATGGCCTGTTGATGACTGGCGGATAATACTTAACACAGGGCGCTTGCCCATAGCAGTATAATACTCGGTGATGATAGACATCAGCGTACCTACAATTAAGCCCACTATGATAGAAAGATATACGCCTGTTTTATCAAATACAACAGCGCCTGCTTTAACTACGCCATCAACCTCATCGCGGCTCATGTGCATCGTATCATCAGGCAGCATCCATCTAACTGCAAAGAAAGTAGCGATAGCTGTTAAAATTATTGATGCCCAGTTGCCCATATTGAGGGCATGTTGTACGCTATCAGTTTCTTTCTTTATTTTAACTAAGGATGCGCCAACAATGGAGAATATCAATCCTAAGCCTGCAATAACCATAGGCAATAATACCGGGGCTATGCCGCCAAAGTTATCATGCGATACAATTTCGCGGCCCAATACCATTGTAGCCAGCATAGTAGCAACGTATGAGCCGAACAAATCGGCGCCCATACCGGCCACGTCGCCCACGTTATCGCCTACGTTATCGGCAATAGTTGCGGGGTTGCGCACGTCATCCTCGGGGATGCCTGCTTCAACTTTACCAACTAAGTCAGCGCCCACATCGGCAGCTTTGGTATAAATACCACCGCCGACACGTGCAAATAATGCGATTGACTCGGCGCCTAACGAAAATCCGGCTAAAACATCCAATGCCCTTGCCATTTCTTCGCCGTTTACACTGCCATTTACATTTTTAACATATATGGTATAAAACACGATAAAAAGCGAACCTAAACCAATAATGGCCAAACCCGCTACGCCTAAACCCATTACGGTACCGCCAGTAAACGATACTTTTAACGCTTTAGCCAAACTGGTACGTGCCGCCTGTGTTGTGCGTACATTTGCCTTGGTAGCAATGCGCATACCCATATACCCGGCAAATGCCGAAAGGAACGCGCCGCATATAAACGAAATAGCGATAATGGGGCTGGAAGTAGCCACCGTTGTGCCCGAATAAGCGAGCAATAAACCCGCTATCACCACAAAATAGCCCAGCATCTTCCATTCGGCACGTAAAAAGGCCATGGCGCCATCGGCTATATAACCCGAAAGCTCGGTCATGTTAGCATCGCCGGTTTCCTGTTTGGTTACCCATGCAGATTTAATTGCCATAACCACCAGCCCAACAAGCCCAAACACCGGAATTAAATAAATTAAGTAATTGTAGAAAAAATCCATATATATAAATTAATTGTTAAAAATCATCATTAATATTAGCCCATTATTATGAGTTAATTAATGAGGATGATTTGGGTTGCAAATTAGCAAAATTAATTTCTTTTAAAATAGCCCATTAATTATAAAATATTTTTGGATAAGTTTAGAGTCTGTATAAGTTTAAAACATATCAAACGTCATTGCGAGGTACGAAGCAATCTCTACACTTGCATATCGGCCATGCAAGTCCGCCGCCTATCTCTTTAGAGATTGCTTCGTTCCTCGCAATGACGCTCTTTTATAAAACATTAACCCTTAATCACCAATGGAAAAAAAACCAATAAAGCCTAATTTAAAACATGAGCTGGGCCTGTTAGACGGTACGATGCTCGTAGCCGGATCAATGATAGGCTCGGGTATTTTTATTGTAAGCGCGGATATTATCCGCAACGTAGGCTCGTCGGGCTGGCTCATTGTGGTATGGCTCATTACCGGTTTCATGACCTTAACCGCTGCTGTAAGCTATGGCGAGTTGAGCGCCATGTTCCCCAAAGCAGGCGGGCAATATGTTTATTTAAAGGAATCGTACAATAAGCTGGTGGGCTTTTTATACGGCTGGAGCTTTTTCGCGGTGATACAAACCGGTACTATCGCGGCGGTTGGGGTTGCCTTTTCAAAATTTACCGCCTATTTAATACCGGCTGTAAGCGAAGACAATATATTGTTCAGTACCATGATAGGTTCATGGCATTTTAGTATTAGCGCAGCTCAAATTGTTTCTATTGTGATGATCATCCTGCTTACCTTTATTAACACCCGTGGGGTAAAAAGCGGCAAGATCATCCAAAATACTTTTACTTTAACCAAGTTAGCCAGTTTATTCGGGCTGATCATCTTCGGGCTTATTATGCTTAAAGGCGATGTATGGCACGCTAACTGGACCGATGCCTGGAACATGCACAAGTTAAATCCCAACGGCAGTATTGCCAATTATACCATGGCCGCCGCGCTGGGCGCTGTTGCCGCATCAATGGTTGGTTCCATTTTTAGCAGCGATGCCTGGAACAGCGTAACCTTTATTGCCGGCGAAATGAAAAACCCGCAACGCAATGTGGGGCTAAGCTTGTTTTTGGGCACTTTAATTGTCACCATTATTTATGTAAGCGCCAATATTATGTACACCGGCGTTTTGCCTTTACATGATATTGCCACTGCCGACAAGGACCGGGTAGCCGTAGCGGCATCGCAGGTAATATTTGGCCATGCCGGTACGGTTATTATAGCGCTGATGATCATGGTATCAACTTTTGGCTGTAATAACGGGTTGATCATGTCGGGCGCGCGTGTTTATTATACCATGGCGAAGGATGGCCTGTTTTTTAAACGTACAAGTACTTTAAATAAGTTTTCGGTACCGAGTTTTGGGTTATGGATACAATGTTTAGTAGCCGGAATACTTTGTTTAAGCGGTAAGTATGGCGACTTATTGGATATGATATCATTTGTAGTGGTATTATTTTATGTGCTCACCATTTTGGGTATTTATATTTTACGCGTAAAACGCCCCGATGCCGAAAGGCCCTACAAAGCTTTTGGCTACCCGGTTTTACCTGCCATTTATATAATTATGGGCATAGCCTTTTGTATTTTATTAATTATATACAAACCAAACTTCACCTGGCCGGGTTTAATTATTGTATTGATAGGCATCCCTATTTATTACATTACGCAAAGCTATAACAAGCATGAAGAAACAAATATGGTTAATTAGTTTACTGCTGATCGGCATTAATGCCGGGGCGCAAACCGCTTTACAGCAAAAAATACAAACCGCTTTTAACCAGTTACAGTCCGATAACCAATGCAGGTACGGGTCGGTATCATTAACTGTATTAGACGCCCAAACCGGCGAACAGGTTTTCGCGGCCAACGCTAATTTGGGCATGTCGCCGGGATCGACCATGAAAACGGTTACCACCATTACCGCCTTTAATGTTTTGGGGAAAGATTTTCAGTACCAAACACAATTTGGCTATACCGGCGCTATTACCAACGGCACGCTAAATGGCGATATCATTATCAAAGGCAGCGGCGACCCTACACTGGGCAGCTGGCGATGGGAAACCACCAAAGAGAGCCATATCCTGTACCAAATGGTTACTGCCATGCAGCAGGCCGGTATAAAACATATTAACGGGCGTATTATTGGCGATGACTCGGCCTACGGCACACAAGCCATACCCGACGGATGGATATGGGAAGACTTGGGCACTTATTACGGCGCGGGTGCCAATGCCCTTTGCTGGCGCGAAAACCAGTTCGACATCACTTTAAAAACCGGTGCCGTTGGTACGCCAATAAGCGTAACAGGTACTTCGCCATCAACACCTTATTTAAGTTTTAAAAGCGAACTCACCAACGGCGAAGCCGGTACCGGGGATGATGCCTATCCTTATTTACCTTCATTAGGCAGTAACCTAATGTACCTGCGTGGTACCTATGCGGTTGATCAGACCAAAAAGCTGGTATCTGCTGCCATACCCGATCCGGCTTTTGATGCCGCCTACCGCTTAGCCGATACTTTAAAACGTTTAGGCATCACCATAAGCGCGCCGCCCGAATCAAGCATCACCCTTACAACTAAAGGCCAACAAATGCCGCTTATAGCTACCAGTTTAACCACCCTGCTATCCCCTACCCTAAGCCAGATAGTTTACTGGACAAACCGCAAAAGCATTAACCTATATGCCGAGGAATTGCTGAAAGCCGTTGCCCTTAAATCGGGCAAGGAGGCTTCCACATCCAGCGGGATAGATGTGCTGCATGACTTTTGGAAAGCCCGTGGCATTGATCCGCGAGCCATGGATGTAGCCGATGGCTGCGGCCTGGCCCCTGCCGATAAGATAAC
>JABDBT010000107.1 GCA_013288465.1 Bacteroidota bacterium
CATTTTCTTTTTATTCATTACCCTATTTACAGATCTTAATACCAGTTTAAAGCCAGAGCCGCTAATGTCTAAAATCAGAAAATCAGAAAAACAACCCCTATCTGTAATTAAAATTCCGGTAAACGGCGAAGTACCGTTAGAAACCCTTGATGCTGTGCTCAAAGTGGCCGTAATAGAAGCCAAATATGACCAGGCAGATATGGACCTGGCTACCAATGCCAAAGATATATTGATAGAGGACCTGGAAAATGAGCTGATACTGGTTCACCTGGATAACAAGCGTATGGCAGCAGCCGAAAAAGACCTGCAGCATAAACTCGACCGCGCCAACCAGGAGCTAACTGACCTTTCTTATACCGAACGAATTATTAATACCCTGCGCGATCCGCTTATTGTAATGGATAAAGATTTAAAGGTGATGCGGTGTACCAGTGGGTTTTACAACAAATTTAATGTAACCGAAAAGGATACCGAGGGCCATTACTTTTTTGACCTGGGCAACAAGCAATGGAATATCCCGCAGCTTCGTTATTTGCTGGAGAGTATCCTCCCCGAAAAAAAGGTGGTTGATGATTTTGAGGTTACGCATATATTCCCGTCGATAGGGCGCAGGGTGATGAGCTTAAACGCGCGCCAGTTGGATAAAGCAAACGGCGGGCAGCTTATCTTATTGGACATTGAAGATATTACCGATAAACGAAAAATAGAAGAAGGGCTGGCCCAGGTAGAGCTGCTGTTCCAGGAAAGTAAAGACCGCCTGCAACTGGCTATTGATGCCGCCGGCCTGGGCACCTGGGACTATAATACCTTAACCGGCGAGCTGATTGCCGATTCGCGCTGTAAAGAAATGTTTGGCCTGATGCCATTAGTTGATTTTGATTACACGTATTTTATTGCCCTCATTCACCCCGAAGACCGTAACCATGTTGATGAAATATTACAACAGGCATTAAAAGGTGCAAGTAACGGCGAGTATGAAGAGGAATTTAGAACGGCTGTAGCCATTGATAAAAAATTTAAATGGATAAAATTTAAGGGCAAAGCCTATTTTAATGCCCAGGGTGTGGCTTACCGTTTGGTGGGCACCGCTGTTGATGTCACCGTACAGAAAATGCTTGACCAGGCTACCAAAGAGCTATTGAAAAAGAAGGACGATTTTATGAGCATTGCCAGTCATGAGCTTAAAACGCCTATTACCACGCTAAAAGCCTCGTTACAGTTATTGAACCGGATGAAGGATAACCCCAATAAGATGCTGGTGCCGCTGGTTGAACAGGCCAATAAAAGCATGGAGAGGGTAACTACGCTTATTGAAAACCTGCTGAATACCAACAAATTGAACGAAGGGCAGCTTCATTTAAATAAAACATCATTTACCATATCTAAAATGATTGCCGACTGCTGTCACCATATACGCGTTGCCGGCGAGTACAACATCATTACCGATGGCGATAAAGAATTAACCGTGTATGCCGATGCCGACCGTATTGACCAGGTAGTGGTAAATTTTGTGAACAATGCCATCAAGTACGCGCCGGGCTCAAAAGAAATTCATGTTAACATTCAAAAGATAAATAACACCGCAAAGGTATCCGTTAGCGACAATGGCCCCGGCATCCCGTCAGAAAAAATGCCTTATCTATTTGACCGTTATTACCGTGCAGACAGCAGCGGTATGCAATACTCGGGCCTTGGCCTTGGCCTTTACATCAGCGCCGAAATAGTTAAAAGACATAACGGCACCATTGGCGTTGACAGCGAATTAGCCAAAGGCAGCACCTTTTGGTTTACCCTGCCATTGGCTTAAACGGGCGGGTTTAAACAAAAACACTAAAAAGAACGTCATTGCGAGCGATAGCGTGGCAATCTCTACACGATAGGCGGCTCACTTGTATGGCGTTGATCTGTCGTGTAGAGATTGCCACGTCGTTTCACTCCTCGCAATGACGTTTTATTTAAAACAACCTCTCAAACCAACACCGTTTCAATAGTAATTGGATTACTCAATATTTTATGAATAGGGCAGGCATTGGCCACGGCCAATAACCGGGTGCGTTGCTCATCATCAAGTTTGCCTGTAAGCAGTAACTTCCGCATAAACTTTGTTTGCCCGTTTTCTTCACTCAGTTCAATGCCTGCATTTACCTTTTCAAGGTCCCAGCCTTTGCGGTCGGCATACATGCGTACCGTAGCGCAGGTACAGGCCCCCAATGCCGATGCCAGCAACTCCTTAGGCGAAAACCCTTTATCCTGCCCGCCCTTATCAACCGGTTCATCGGCAATTACCACGTTGCCAGTTGGCGATTTGATCTCAATAAGGTACGGCTCGCGGCCAATAACTGCTTTAATTGCTGCCATGATCTTGTTTTTTAGATTAGTAAAAATAGGCGTGTATTTATGAGTTGAAGTTAGTTAACTAATACGTAAAATACAATCCTTTAGCCTTGAGGATCGCTTTTAAGAATTATAGGCACTTTGCAGATGATTTTTGCTCAAAAATTGATAAAGTGCGGGCCTTGTGTGATACCTTCCCCTAAAATTAGGGGAAGGAGGAGGATAGGGTAAAAAAGGTGACAGGCTCTAAAAGCGATTTTCCTGTTTATGGTTCCAGCGTCTCCGGTCATGTATGCCTGTTAAACTAATGTCTGTAAATCCCAAAAATATGTCTGAATTTACAAAATGCAGTTACAAGGCAGCCGGATTAAAACCCTTACCTTGGCTATCGCAATTAAACCATTAAAAAACAAAGAGAAGTATAGGGTAGCCTTGATCAAATGAGCAAGGTGTTTTGTATTTTGGCTATCGCTAAAGTACCTCCTTGGTTCTTGATTCTCGGTTCTTGACTCTTGATAAAAGTACATTACAACAAACCAATGCCTGCCAGGTATATTTTATTTATAACACTCTTGATCACTATGGCCACCGGCAGGGGGCTATCGCAAACCCCTACCTTAAAATTTAAGCATATTACCGATGAGCAGGGCCTGTCAAATACCTCGGTCGAGTGTATTTTACAGGATAACAAAGGCTTTATGTGGTTTGGCACTTTAGATGGGTTAAACCGTTATGATGGGTATAAAATAAACGTTTACAACAACAATCCAACAGACCCCGGCAGCATAAGCGACAATGCCATTAATTGCATCGCCGAAGACGCGCAACACCGCTTGTGGATTGGCACAAGCAATGGGCTGAACCGTTTTGATCAATCAACCAATAAATTTACCCGCTACACCCATTCGCCGCAGGCAAATTCCATCAGCAATAATAAAATTAATGATATTCATGAAGATGCCGCGCATAATTTATGGATAGCCACTGATGGCGGCGGGCTAAATTTATTAAAGCCGGGCACCAATACATTTACGCATTTTGTTCATAATGTTAACCGGGCCAATAGCCTCAGCAGTAATACGGTAAATTCGTTATGCGAAGACGCTAAGGGCAATTTTTGGATAGCTACAAGCAATGGGCTTAACCTTTTTAACCGCAGGGATAATACGTTTCATGTGGTTCAAAACCTGGTTGATAAAAGCAAAATAGATAAAGACGATTATAACAATATTCAACAGGTACGCAGCGACCATCAAAATAACTTATGGCTCATTACCAATGATAAGGGCCTGGTATTTTTTAACCCGCAAAACAACACGGTCAAATACTACGCGCACCGCGATAACGACCCCAATTCATTAGGAAGCGACATCATTAGGGACGTATATGTTGATAAAAGCGGCAATGTATGGGTTGGCGGCATTAACGCGGGCTTAAACCTGTATAACCCACCAAGCAACTCGTTTTTTAATTACCATCACGACCCTGATAACAGCACCAGCCTGTCGCAAAAAAGTGTGAGGTGCATATACCAGGACAAACAAGGTGATTTTTGGGTAGGCACGCTGCGGGGCGGCGTTAATTTATATACGCCGCAGTCGGGCAGGTTTAAGCTATATAAGCAAACGGTATCGCCGGTAAGTTTAAGTTATGATGATATACGGTCATTTCACCAGGATAAAAATGGCAATATCTGGGTCGGCGCTGATGGCGGCGGCCTTGATCTTTTTAACGAAAAGGCAGGCACTTTTAAACATTACCGGCACGATCCTAATAAGAGTTCGAGCATAAGCTCAAGCGCCATCATAAGCATTACCGGCGCTAACGATGATAATTTATGGATCGCGATATGGAATGGTGGCCTTGATCTTTTCAACCCCAAAACCGAAGCTTTTACACATTATAAACATAGCATAACCGATAAAAACTCGATCAGTTCAGACTTTGTTCGGAAAGCTTTTGAAGACAGCGAACATAACACGTGGATCGCTACAGATGTCGGCGGCGTTAATTTATTTGACCGCAACACACAAAAATTCTCCCGGTTTATATATAGTGCCGATAAGAAAACCCGGCTATGGGGAAATAATATCATTGATATTAATGAAGATGGCCATAAAAACATTTGGATACTTACTTTAGATAGCGGCGTTAATTGTTATAACCTTGTTTCGAAGCGCTTTTCGCATTATTTATACAATAGGGTAGAAGCATCGGCTGACATTGCCTTTGCTTTTACCGATAGTAAAGACCGGTTTTGGATAGGCAAAAAAGGGCTGTATTTATTTGACAGGGCACACAATCGCTTTATTCAATATACTAATTTGGCAGGGCTGGCAAATGAGTATATAAAAGGCATATTGGAAGATGCTCATGGTAACTTATGGATATCAACCTCAAACGGTATCACCAAATTTAACCCGGACACCTATGCTTTTAAAAAGTTTAACGTAGGCGATGGGTTACAGGGTTTGGAATTTGAGGTAGGGTCATGCCTGAAAGCTAAAAATGGCGAAATGTTATTTGGCGGGGTTAACGGCTTTAATATTTTTTACCCCGATGATATAAAACTTAACCCTTATGTTCCGCCTGTATATCTTACGGATTTTCAAATTTTAAATAAAAGTGTTGGGGTTGATGAAGAGGGCTCACCTTTAAAAACGGCTATAACGGCAACCAGGCAAATTGATCTTAAATATAACCAGTCAACCTTCTCGTTTTTGTTTTCTGCTTTAAATTTTGTCGCCCCCGAAAACAATCAATACCGGTACAAATTAGAAAACTTTGATAAAAACTGGATCAAAGCCGGTACCGAAAGAAAAGCCAGCTATACCAATATCGACCCCGGCGATTATGTGTTTCGCGTTATAGCGTCCAATAACGATGGCTTATGGAATAAAAATGGCGCCGAAATAAGCATCCATATCTCGCCGCCATTTTGGGCAACCTGGTGGTTTAGGCTCATTATACTTATCCTGTTAATGACGTGTGCCTATATCATTTTATACTTCAGGCGCGCGTTTGAATTGCGGTTGATGGAGGAAAAGAAAAACGAAGAAATGCACCAGGTGCAACTACAGTTTTTTACCAATATCTCGCACGAGTTCCGTACGCCGCTGAGCTTGATTTTAGGGCCGCTCGAAAAAATAACGCATGAAGCATCGGCCACTAAAGTAGCCCATTATTATAATACCATCCACCGTAATGCCAACCGGTTAATGAGCTTAATTAACGAGTTGATGGATTTTAGAAAAGTAGAGTCGGGTGCTTTGAAACTAAAGGTGCGCAATGCCGACCTTAACGTTTTTCTAAATAATATTATCGAAGAATTTAGGGACCTGTCAGCAAGTAAAAAAATAGAACTAACCATTCACGATCCTGGCAAATTTGAAAGCAGTTGGTTCGACAGTAAGTTGCTGGAAAAGATAATGCTCAACCTGCTTAATAACGCTTTTAAATACACCGGCGAAACCGGAAAAATTGAAGTTGAAGTACTTTATGATCTGAACGGATTTGCGCCCGCGTTTGAAAACGAGCTGATCATCAAAAACAACCAAAGGGCCAAAAACTACTTTTACATTTTAGTTAAAGATAATGGGATAGGCATATCAAAAGAATCAATAGGCCATTTATTTGAAAGATATTACCGCATCGCATCGGCACACCTGGGCTCGGGCGTTGGGCTTGCCTTTGTAAAAAGCCTGACCCTGTTGCATAAAGGGGATATTTATGTGTATAGCGAACATAAAAAGGGTACTGAGATCATTATCGCCCTGCCATACGCTGAAAGTAATTTTACCGAAGATGAAAAATGGAAAGCGGTTATTGGCGAAGGCGGTATTAGTCTCGAATCGCCCATGCCTCGCCTCATTCACCCGGTAATTGAGGAAGAAGAAACAATAACCGAACATCATGACCCTCTCATTAAGCCGCGCGTTTTATTGGTTGATGATAATAACGAACTAAGGGACTTTTTAAAAGGAGCATTAATTGAAAAATACGAAATACTGGAAGCCATAGACGGTAACACAGGCCTGGATATGCTGGTAGCCGAATACATTGACCTGGTAATAAGCGATATTATGATGCCCGGCATGAATGGCATTGACTTTTGCAAAGCGGTTAAAAACAATATGGAAACCAGCCATATCCCTTTTATCATGCTCACCGCTAAAGACGCGCTTTCATCAAAAATTGAAGGTGTTGAATCAGGCGCTGATGTTTACCTGTCAAAACCGGTAAGCATACACTTATTGCTGCTAACCATTAGGAATATTTTTGAGCAGCAGCAAAAGCAAAAAGACCGCTACCTGCAGGATTATTATGCCGAGGCAAAAGGGCTGGTCAATTCGTCAAAAGACAAAGAATTTATGGATAAGCTTGTCCGCATCATCGATTCGCAATT
>JABDBT010000108.1 GCA_013288465.1 Bacteroidota bacterium
TATTTAAGCCGAAGATGGGTTGTGTTTTTCGTTAAACAACCGTCAATTTATTTTCTATCTCATCAAAAATAGCCATAAAATCATTCAGGTTATTTTCACGGTACGCGGTTAATACCAAATTCATATTAGCCTCCTGCTCGGGTGTAAAAGGCTCTTTCCATACCCGCATACAAATGCGTTTAAGCGCGTAGGCAATATGATGCGTTTCGGCATAAGTGTGCAAGTAGCCATCTTTTTTAAATCCGCCGAAAAAGCGAAAGAAACGGTCGGTATCCTTTAACCCCGCCATATTTAAAAATGCTTTAACAACTTCAATATCACATCCATGCAAATGATCATAAAAACCATTTACGTTCACATTGCCTGTTGTAAGCAACAAATTATCCAGCAAAAGCTCCAGGGCTATATGGCCTAAAAAAAACGGTTTCGCCTGCGAGCCCTCAACAACGGGCCCCAATACCTTTTTTAACTGGTGCGAGTGGGTAATAAAAAAACCGGACGAATGAAAATGCCGGTCAACCTCCAAATGTTTGTTCCATCCTTCGGCCATACACTTCATATCAGCATCCTCGTAAGTTATTTTTTCGGGCCGGATGAGGATTGTTTTATCCGCATTTTTCAACAGATCGGGCATTACCGTTCCCAATATATGGTAACAGTTAGTTACGTTACGGTCAAAATAGTAATGCGATAAAAAATTCATATACCCATGTCCTTCAGCCCAAAATACAAAATATATCTTGATTACACTGATTTTAAAAGATGATTTCACTGATTATTGTATGGTTTATCGATTGCAACCTGGTTGTATTAATTAATGGATTGATTTTTTAACCATCGATAATTAATCGGTGAAATCATTTAACAATCGATGGGATCATATTATTATCTTTGCCATTTTTGAAGACAGGATATTACAATGAACTTTGTTGAAGAATTACGCTGGCGGGGAATGCTGCATGACATTATGCCCGGAACTGAAGAACTATTGAATAAGGGCATGGCTTCGGGTTATATTGGCTTTGACCCTACTGCCGATTCATTGCATGTGGGCAGCCTGGCGCAGATCATGACCATGATACATTTTCAGCGTGCGGGGCATAAACCTTTTGCTTTAGTTGGCGGCGCTACGGGTATGGTGGGCGACCCATCGGGTAAATCGGCCGAGCGTAATTTATTGTCGGAAGATGTTTTGCAACATAACCTTAACGGGATAAAAAGCCAATTAGAGAAATTTCTTGATTTTAACAGCGGCGCCAACAGCGCGCAAATGGTTAATAATTACGATTGGTTTAAGGAATTTACCTTTTTAAATTTTATTCGTGATGTGGGCAAGCACATTACCGTTAATTATATGATGGCTAAAGATTCGGTTAAAAACCGCATCAACGGCGATACAGGTATGTCATTTACCGAGTTTACTTACCAGTTGGTACAGGGCTATGATTTTTATTATTTATGGAAAAACCATAACTGTGTACTACAAATGGGCGGCTCGGACCAATGGGGGAATATTGTTACCGGTACGGAGTTAATTCGCCGTAAAGACGCGGGTGAGGCTTATGCCTTAACTACCCAACTGATAAAAAAATCTGACGGCAGTAAATTTGGCAAAACTGAGGGCGGCAACATCTGGCTCGACCCGGAGAAAACATCGCCCTATAAATTTTACCAGTTTTGGTTGAATACGAGCGATGTTGATGCTAAAACGTATATCCGCATATTTACCCTTTTTGACCAGCAAACTATTGAAGCTTTAGAAGCTGAGCAGGATGTCGCGCCTCATTTACGCGTTTTACAAAAAGCGTTGGCGAAGGATATTACTATACGTGTGCATGGCGAAGCTGAATATGAAAAAGCCATTAAATCGTCTGAGTTTTTGTTTGGCAATATTGGCATTGAGTTTTTAAGCGAGTTAAATGATAGTGAAGTAATTGCCCTGTTTGAAGGCGTGCCTAATTATACAATCGCGTTAAGCGATTTAAAAACAGGCGTTAATGCTACTGACCTGCTTGCAGCGCATACCGCTGTTTTCTCGTCAAAGGGCGAAGCTAAAAAAATGATCCAGGGCGGCGGAGTAGCTATTAATAAAGTTAAGATAGCCGGTACGGAAGACGTTTACAATGCAGATGCTTTGATCAATGGCAAATTTCTCATCGTACAAAAAGGTAAGAAAAACTATTTTTTAATTGTTGTAGAATAATTTGCAAATACGACAAACTGTACGTATTTTTGGATTAATGTCGCACAAAGAATATAAAATAGAAGAAACACCACCAAGCACATTCAATGAGCCTGCGGCCTTGTACTATACACAAGCCCCGGGTAATTTGTTTAGCAACCTGTTTGGCAGCGCGGCCAGGCCATATAGTTTGATGAGTGATTTTGATATCCTTAATACCTCGCGCAAGGGTTTGCCCAAGCATATTTTAATGGCTTTAGCTAAAAAAATATCATTAACGCTACAGGAATTTTCAAACATTATGCACATTTCTGAGCGCACTTTGCAGCGTTATGACGATGACACGCTCATTAAAACTGAGTACACCGAAAAAGCCATTGAATTAGCCCGCCTATATACTCGCGGCGAGGATGTATTTGGTTCATTAGATAAATTTAAAACATGGATGAAAACCCCTCTGCATGTTTTTAAAGGTGAGTGCCCGGTTTCGCTGTTAGATACCTCTATCGGTTTTGATATGATATTTAAAGAGCTGGGCCGCATTGAGCATGGTATTTTTGCCTGATGATACTTTACCGGATAACCAAATGCATTCATGCTGACCTGAGTGGCTCGGGTTCGCGCTTATATGGCGGCAGGTGGAACAGCGAAGGCCGATCAATGGTTTACCTTACTTCTTCACGCTCGTTGGGCACGCTGGAAGCGTTGGCACATTTAAGCCCTACCAATTTGCCCAACGATTATTGCATCATGACTATTGAAACGCCTGATAGCATTGCCGAAATTGACATTACATTATTACCACCCAACTGGCACGAATACCCCGAGCAAAACAGCACCAAACAAACAGGCAATCTATTTTTACAGGAGAAAAAAGCGCTGCTATTAAAGGTGCCTTCGGCTATTGTGAAGGAAGAGTATAATTATTTGATGAACCCTTTGCATCCTGAAGCGGCATCAGTGAAAATTTTAAGTAGCCAGCCCTTCTATTTTGATCCGCGATTAACGGGACATTAAATACTTGATTGCTAACTCAAATTTGAGGTTGCCTGTTTTAAAATATTAAGCACTTGCGGCGTTACATTTCCGAAAAAGGAAACGCCTGATGCGCCATTTTTTAAAGCCAATTGTATCCCTTCGCTTATCTCTTCATCACTTTTAAAATCAGATAAGTAAAGGCCGGCATACAGCGGGAACTCCCCGGCTAAAAAATGAACCCCTTCGGCAACCGCATCACCTATCCACCCTACTTTTTCTTTATAAAAACCATGGTAGATCATGGGGCAAATGCCATCCATTTTCCAGTTGGTCCAATCCTGCCGCACATTACGGCGCGCTACTTCGGGTGTTGGGAAAACGGCAGCTGTGATCAACTTCTTATGCTGATGAGCAATGGCTGAAATACTATTTACCACCCTGGTAATATTGTTATACCTAAACAACCGCCACGAAAGGCTTGCCTCCGGGTATTGAATATCTGCCAGCTCAGTAACATACTGCTCTTTAAATTTTGCACGGCAAACATCGCAATAACAGTAATCGTATTCGGGCAGCTCTTTGGTTTGTTCAATTTTGTAGTTGCTCCAAAGGTTTACAGGTAGTATTACGTCGCAATAGCGCACATAATCTAAATGGATACCGTCAACATAATCCTTATCTAAAATATCGTTCACCTGCTGCTCCAAATATTGCTGCACTTCTGCCCGCGAGGGGCATAACCAGCGATAATAATTTACATACGGTGGCTTGTCGGCACATGAATCGCCATTGCGGTTTTTTGCGTACCATTCGGGGTGGGTGGCAATTAATTCGGCCCGGTTAAAGGTCCATATCCAGCGGTGGGTTTCCAGCCCAAACGATTTTGCTGCGCGAAAATGTCGTTCGCTATCCGCTTCAAAAAATATCCCTGTTATGCCGGCAGCTTTATAGGAAGCATAACGGGTTTTAAGGTCATCATCGGTATCTTTCTGGTTGGGGTTTGTCCATACCCAATTTTTTAATTTCTTCTTTTTTTTGCTTTCGACTTTAACAGACGCCTCACTTTGCAACGGCAACTGCGTTGCTGCGCCCATTAATAACCCGGCTTTTAAAAACTCGCGTTTATTCATCTGCTTTTGTAGTTAATTGCTTTACAAGCCCTTCCTGGTTTATTGTCCAGGTAATTTTATCGTTTTTAGCGATTATCAATGCCATAAACTGGTGCTGCGTGGCCTCAATTTGCAAAGTGTTTACCTTATTGTTTACGGTAACCGCGCTGTCTAAATCAAAACTTTTTAATGAATTGGTATAAGTGTCATGATTTTTATACCATTGCTTTTCTTTGTAATAGATCAGCCATAAGTATCGTTTTTGTTCTTCGGCGTACGGCAAATTAAATGTAGCGCTTGTTTTAGTAAACTGCAAGTATCCCCACCGCTCGGGGTAATGCATATCTACCACACCCTGCGGCGACCAAATCCAGTTATGTTCGGGTAAATTATGCCCGGCGGCGTCTTTCACTTTCACATATTTGCCGTCAACTACTTTGGTATCCCACTCCACCCGCGAAAAATTGATGCGCCATAAAGTACCTTCACTTGGTATTTGTATATGATCGCCCAAACTAAAAGACCTGAACGGGATAGCCATTTCAATGATCCAGCCTTTATCTATATCAGTCGGGTCATTTAACGTGCCCTGAATTTTAACTGCCGAACGCAGGTACCGTGCATCCCAGCTAAACATAGCAGCACCGCCATTATGGTATGGTTTGTTTAAAAACAGGTCCCAAAGGGTGTTAAGGGCGTTAAACTCCATTTCAAAATATTGGTGCGTGGTATTATTGGGGTTCACAAAAACCTCAAAATCATTATCGTAAAATATAATATCATCATGGTTTTTCAGCGTGGCCCATACATGAGGGTCATGTATCTGCGCGGCTATGTACAGGCAGCTATCGTCCCAAACCATTTTAACGTTGGTTTGTAATGGGGGTTTGGGTTTCAGGTCGCCTTCTATATCCCCAAAATCTTCCGACCATTTGGCCTGCTGCCAAACCGCGTCATTAATATCGCCATCAATTACCGGGGGAGTTTTTATGTAATTAACTACGTAATTGCGAGGTACGGTAAATAAATTTTCAAAGCCTTTAAATGGCGATTGTGCCATTAAGTATAGTGGTGAAAAGAATATAAAGCAGCTTACAGTTAGGTTTCTGCAATTCATAGTTGTGCCGCTTAGCTACCTAATTTAACAATATGATCAAATTCTTCGCGCTTGAGGCCCATTACAGATAACCGGCCCTGCCTTACCAAATGAATATCTTTTAGTTGTTCGTCAGCTTTTATTTGCTCCAATGTAACGGGGGTTTTGAGCGATTCAACCGGTTCAAGGTCAACCACTACCCAGTTTGGGTCTGTGGTGGTAGGGTCCTGGTAAAATTCTTTGGCTACTTTTGCTATGCCTACTACTTCTTTACCTTCGTTGCTATGGTAAAACAGCACCAGGTCGCCGGTTTTCATTTCCCTTAGGTTATTGCGCGCCTGGTAATTACGCACGCCATCCCAAAAGGTACGGCCATCTTTATTAAACTTTTCCCAACTGTATTTTACGGGTTCACTTTTAACCAACCAATATTGCATAAATAAGATTTTTGCTAAAGTTAATGAAATTGGGAAATAATAAAAGGCTGTTGATAACAACAAGAGTTAAGACAGTGCTGCTAAATGAGTTACTTAACAGAAAGAATTTAGCTTAGATATTGGATAATGCTCCTTTTCATATTCTTTTACAAGAATAGCTAATGCCCCTAATTCATTAAACTTAACAGAACCCATTTCAAGTTTCATTTGCATTAAATCATATACACGATCCAATGCTTCATCATATTGTTTTTCTGTTGTAATGGGGTTTAACATATTTGATTATTTTAACATAAGTCTATCCAACTATAGTTATATATTTAAATCTTCTGCGCCATATTCTTTGAACCAGTCAATTATTGATAAACGCAAATTAGCAGAATCTTCTTTAAATTTATTTGCAATAGGATAGTAGTCATAAATCCAGCTTTTGGAAAAGTCATCCTGATCTACTTTTAGTGGCCGAATGATTAAGTACTCCTGAGGATATACCTTATTTGCGATAACTTGTGCTTGAAGCGGCACATATAATTTATGCAATGCCTTAGCAATAGTATTTGGTATTAAAGGATTGTTCCGAAATCTTAAAAAAGGCAAAGTATTTTCTATATTGTTGGTAGCAATATAAACCTTTTCAATTTTTTCAACATCCCAATTAATTCCAAATGAAAAAACATCGCATTAACGGTCGTATTTGAAATTTCATTTGCTAAATCAGATACTATTTCCAATTGCTTGTTATGAAATTGCTTTTTAACATCAAAATTTCGAAAAGCTT
>JABDBT010000109.1 GCA_013288465.1 Bacteroidota bacterium
AAGGTTAATGAAACGCTTACAACAAACGGAATAAAATTCACCCAGTCAATATCAACAAAACTACCTTCGCGTATTAGCGAAACACCCACATAAGCAACAAAATAGGTAAAGGTAATAATGGCAGCCGATATTAAAAACTGCTCGCGCCTGATGAGGTTTTTAATGCTGTATATAGATACCATACCGGCTGTGATCTCAAAATAAGCAAACTCAAAGCTATTGGGTACAAAAAAACCGGCTATCAATACTACAAGCAGGTGTATGTTTAAAGCCAGCCGCGTGTCAAACAGTATGCGGATGATGATAGGTACAATACAATATGGGATATAATATAAATTGTATTGCAGCCTTATAGCCATTGACAGGGTAAACAGCATGGCGGTTATTACCAATAATATTAAGCTCACCAGGCGGTTATCGGCATAAATATCTTTCCTGAACAGGTACAGGAAAACCATAAGCAACGTAATTGCTATGGCTACAAGTAACGACTGCCCTAACAGCACCAACCTATAATCGCCGTTTACGCGGGCATTATCCTCAAAAGCCTTTTTGTACGATGCTAATTTTTGAAATACGTCATCATTCACTACCGATCCTTTGGCTACTATCACTTCTCCTTTTTGCACCATGCCATGGGTTACCGATAATCCCTCCAACACCTCTTTTTCAAGTCTTGAGGTTAATTTATCATCATAAACTAAATTGCTTTGAATACGGTTTTGCAGCAGATCAAGCAAAAATGCTTTATTTAAACCGGTGCGTCGGCTTAGCGCCTGGTCGCAATAGGTTAAGGCTTTTTCTTTGGTATATAGTTCAGCCGTATTCTTATCGGTTGCTATATTGTTGCTCAGTATGGTAATTGGATAATTAATATCGCTTTGCTGGTACTTTTTATTCAGGTTAAGCACACCCTTATCATACACATCTTTTAATAAGCCGATGCCGGCTAAAATATATCGCTCTTTTTGTCCGTCGTTAATACCCGCGTTGTGCCATTTTATTTCAAGATCGGTTTTAAAGCCCTCGGTTTGCTGCGGGGCGATTTCTTCATTTAACTGGTAAATGGGGGTGATGCTTGCAAGGGCGGTTCGTTTGTCACCTTCAATTTCCTGCTGGGTTTTTAGTATGGCGAAATTGTATGGCGATACCAAATCCTGTTGGTTCCATATTCGTCCTTTTTCAATTTCGTAGCTAAATTTTGCCTGTTTGGGCAGGGCATATACGATAAGGAAGATGCTGACTATCATCATCAGGAACTTAACATTGCGGGCGTATTTGCGCAATAAAGCCTTTTGGCGCGAAGGTGATAGTGTTGCCATTTGTTTAGTTAACGGCTCAAAAATAATATAAGTTTCGGTTATATCATTTTTTCTTGTTTATTTGAAAGCAAATATGATATCTTTGTGATATCATATTAAATCAATTTAAACACCTAAAATCATGAATACCGAAAAAATAATAAACCCGCCATCCGGCTACGCCGCCTTCATTTTATTCCTGGCGCTTATAGTTGCTATGGTATTTGCAATTGTAACCGAAATGGTGGCAATTGCTGTTATTATTGGCATAATAAACTTCGTCCTTATTTTACCGGGCCTGGTTATTGTAAACCCAAACGAATCAAAAGTGCTTACCCTTTTTGGCAGCTATGTAGGTACTGTTAAACAGGACGGCTTTTTTTGGGTGAACCCTTTTACCATAAAAAAGAAAGTTTCTTTAAGAGCGTTTAACTTAAACGGGCAGCAACTTAAAGTGAATGACAGTGTTGGTAACCCTATTGAAATTGCCGCGGTAATTGTTTGGCAAATTAAGGATACCGCCAACGCGGTTTTCGCGGTTGAAAACTACCTGCAATATGTAAACATACAAAGCGAAGCAGCTGTAAGGCATTTGGCTAATTCTTTCCCTTATGATAACATTGAGGATGAAACTGCCAGTATTACTTTACGTGGCGGAGCCGAACAAGTTAGTCATTTATTAGAGAAAGAGCTAAATGAAAGGCTGGACCGTGCCGGCATAGAAGTGCTGGAAGCCCGTATATCGCACTTAGCCTATGCGCCCGAAATTGCCCATACTATGCTACAGCGTCAGCAGGCATCAGCTATAATATCTGCCCGCAGGCTCATTGTTGAAGGTGCGGTAGGTATGGTTGAAATGGCCCTGGCAAAACTATCCGAAAAAAAGATAGTTGAGCTGGACGAAGAGCGTAAAGCAGCCATGGTGAGTAACTTGCTGGTTGTTTTATGCGGCGACCGTAGTGTAAACCCTGTTGTTAATACCGGTACTTTATACCACTAAGCCGATGTACACAACATTCAACCCCAAACAAACTAACCAGTTGCAGCTGATAAGGCATGGCTGGTTAGACCCGGAATATGAGTTGACGGATAGCGCCTTAAGCTATGGTAAGTTGTCCTATAATGGACTCTCCAGGCGTACAGGAATAGCCCAATCGGCTAACAATAAATGGTTATTTAAGCTTGGTTTTATATTTAGCCGGTCGATATTAATAACTGATGAAACTGGCGCGTTAATAGGCGAAACAAAGCGGGAATTATTTAGCCGCCGAACAGCCTTAACCCTGCAAAGCGGGTTTACAGCCGAGTTTTACCGCCCCTATTTTTTATCAAGAGAACATGTTTGGGAATCGAACGGGTATGGCACAATAATGCGGATGAAAAGTTACCCTTTTCTTTTTAAGGACGATATTGCAATAGAACAAAGTATGACACCTCCTGCTATAATTCCGTTATTGATATTTTTGGGATCGCATTTAACTATTTTAAGGAGACGAAGAAGGGCAGCCCGTTAATTATGGCCGAAAAGAAAGCATTTGTATTAAGAGTTAATCCCGAAATGTTGAAGGAGATTGAAAGCTGGGCCGCCGATGAGTTTAGAAGCACCAATGGCCAGATCGAATACCTGCTGCAACAAGCTATTAAAGATCACAAAAAGGGAAAGAAGAAACAAGACAAGGAAGAATAGGCGTTTCCGAGAGTCAAGAAGCAAGAGCCAAGAATCAAGATAAAAAAGGAAAACGAGCAGTTAGTCTGCCTGGAACTTATTCTCTAATTTTCTTGGCTCTTGATTCTTGCTTCTTGACTCTTAATGCAATATCCAAGGTTTACGGTCTTGCATGTTTAGGTTCATACACCCCAATCTTACCGCCGCCCGGTAAGGTTAATTGAGTAATAAGTCCCCATCGTTGCTCGTCTATTGCCGAACAAGTAATTTGATGTTCGGCCATTTCTTTTACGAAGGCATTAATATCGTCGCACAATAAATAAAATTCATGCAGGCCGTTTTCGGGAGCCGGGTGTATAGCTATCTCCGAAGGCGGCAATCCAAAAATAAGCCAGCCACGCCCCACATCCACATTTGGAAATTTAAGGACGTTTTTAAAAAAGTCCATATCCGCCTGGGAGTCTGAACTGTAAATAATGGAATGTGCGCCGGTGATCATGGTATTTATAATTGAGGTTCATTATTTGTTCTAAGCTAAATAAATATTTATATAAAAATTAATTTACATCATATAGAACTTCCGACTTAAAACTCTTTATAACACTATTTTTATTATGCATGCATAGTAATTTTGCGAGTATAAAATATTAGCTTTGCCTTTCCAATTATAACAATTCAATGAAAGACGTAGTTATCGTTTCGGCCACGCGCACCCCTATAGGTAGCTTTGGCGGCAGTTTATCAGCCTTTACCGCGCCGCAATTAGGCAGCATGGCTATCAAATCGGCAGTTGAAAAATCGGGCTTAAAACCTGAGCATATACAGGAAGTTTATATGGGCAATGTGCTGTCGGCCAACGTTGGCCAGGCACCTGCAACCCAGGCCGCAATATTTGCCGGCCTGCCTTATTTGCCGGCTACCACTGTAAATAAAGTTTGCGCATCGGGCATGAAAGCGGTTATGCTGGCTGCTCAGAGCATAACATTAGGCCAAAATGATATTGTTTTGGCAGGCGGTATGGAAAGCATGAGCAATGTGCCTTATTATTTAGATAAGGCCCGCAATGGCTACCGGTTGGGCAACGGACAAATTACCGATGGCCTGATCAAAGACGGCCTTTGGGATGTTTATAACGATTACCACATGGGTTCGGCAGCCGAATTATGCGCCGCCGAATGTAATATAAGCCGTGAAGACCAGGACGCTTTTGCAATTGAATCATACAAAAGGACGCAAAACGCGCAAAGTGAAGGTAAATTTAAAGACGAGATAACTCCGGTCGAGCTTAAAGACAAAAAAGGGGATATTACTTTATTTGGCGATGATGAAGAACCAAAAACAGTAAAATTTGATAAGATACCTTCCCTAAAACCGGTATTTAAAAAGGATGGCACCGTAACTGCTGCCAATGCCTCAACCTTAAATGACGGCGCTGCTGCTTTAATTTTAATGAGTGCCGACAAAGCAAAAGAAATGGGCATAAAACCATTAGCCCGTATTGTTGCTTATGCCGATGCACAGCAAGCGCCCGAATGGTTTACAACAGCGCCTTCAAAAGCTATCCCGCTGGCCTTGCACCGGGCAGGCTTAACCACCGGCCAAATAGATTATTTTGAAATAAACGAGGCATTCTCGGTAGTTTCTATAGCTAATAACCAGGCTTTAAAATTAGATGCCACGCGTGTAAACGTAAATGGCGGCGCGGTTTCATTAGGCCACCCGCTGGGTGCATCGGGCGCGCGTATTATGGTTACCCTGTTAAGCGTTTTACAGCAAAACAAGGGTAAATTTGGCGTAGCCGGAATTTGTAATGGCGGCGGCGGCGCAAGTGCAATTGTTATTGAAAATTTGCGTTAATTGCGTTAATGAAAAGACTCTTAATTATCGGGCTATTTTTAATAGCCCGGCCATTATTTATTTTCGCACAAGATGAAAGTGCAAACAGGAAACAGCTCAATTTTTTCCAGGATAGCCTGAAACATTTAGGATATACTTTCATCAATGACGAGATTGACGTTCACCGCAAAAGCGCTAATTACCAGTTTATTAAAACTTTGGTAAGTGCTTTAAAAATTCCCAATTCATTTCTGTTCCCTTTTGATTCGGTAAAAGCCATCAGCATTTTAAACTCGCCCGATAACCGTTTCCGCATATTTAGCTGGCATATTATTAATATGGATGGCAGTTACCGCTTTTATGGCGCTGTGCAAATGAATACAGGCGGCCCTTTAAAGCTTTATGGGTTAGAAGACTACTCACCATTATTAAAAAACCCGGAAGACTCGGTAACCGATGCCCGCAAATGGTACGGTGCGCAGTATTATAAAATAATACCTGTTTATGCCGCAAACCCCTACTATGTTTTATTGGGCTGGAAAGGCAATACCGTTGTATCAACCAAAAAGGTAATTGATGTAATTTCTTTTAAAAACGGGCCGCCTCAGTTTGGCTTACCCGTATTTGACGAAAAAGGCAAAACCCGTGATCGGGTAATATTTGAATACTCCGAACAGGCAACTATGTTATTACATTATGTGCCTACACAAAACCTAATTGTTTTTGATAACCTAATCCCCCCCGATAAAAAATCAGAAGGCAAACCTGAAACCTATGGCCCCGACCTGAGTTATAACGGTTTCCGCCTAAAAAATGGGCGTTGGGAGTATGTTGACAACCTCGACATGAGGAATGTGCCAAGTGCGAAGGATGCTGAATTTATTGACCCAAAAGGAGAGAAAGCCGGTGGTGACGATACCACAAAGCCGGCAAAAAAAGCGCCTTAAAATTTGCCGTGCAAAATGTTTCTTATTTAAACCCCCTATAAAATTGCTGTAAAATTTTTTTATTGTAAATAATTGTTGACAATTGGCCGGGGTAAACGGTAAATGACACAAACCCAAGGTTAACTGAACGATCCATTTTATCGGCATAAAGTGTCCATTCAGATAAGCATTGATCCCAAACGGCCCAAAATGCCAATGCAAAGAAGAATACCGACATAACACGATAAACTGCCTTAACGCCTTCAACACGCTCAGGATTGTAAGGGCCTTTAGCTACGTCAAGCATGGATTGCCCCGGTTTTCGTTGGCTTAAGTGGGTTAGTGCGTACCAGGTTATAAACACCAGGTTATTGCGGTTAACGCCCTGCGGCGGAACTTTTACATATTTTTTACGGCCCGAAAAGAATATTATGGTGGCTAACGCCATTAATATTCCGGGAATACCGAATGCCCATCTTGGGCCAAAGTGTTCGTAAGTCCACGGAATGGCAACAGTTGAGATCATAGAACCGGCATTGATACTAAAATAGAACCAGCCATATACCTTTGAAAGCAGATCTTGATTTGTAGCGTCAAATTGATCGCCAACGTTGGCCGATACACAAGACTTGATACCACCGGCACCTATAGCAACAACAAGCAGACCTATTTCAAAACCCTTGAGGC
>JABDBT010000110.1 GCA_013288465.1 Bacteroidota bacterium
ACGTATCCCTCGTGGTTCCCCCGGTTATCCGGCGACCACCGCTGGTGCCAGCGGCTGGTATCGCGCAGGGTATAGGCAGTTTGCAGGTAACCATCGGGTTCCTGCGCCGCCAAAATGATAGGTATCCATTGGTCAAGAGTTTTTCGCATCTTATCCTGCGCGACCAAAATCTCTTTATCGCCCTGTGCGTCAACCATTAACGCCTCGCACATGGCTTCTACAGTTTGATGCACCCAGGCGTTCGAAAAAACATAGCCTTTATGCTTACCATGCGGTTCGCCGCGTAAGGCTTTGCCGGCTTCGATAAAATTGTCAATTCCGCCTTGCCCGGTGCTCAGGTCGCTGCGGTTTATCTCGTCAATACACCAGGGTATCCAGTTCACGATCATGTTTTTCGCCCTATCGTTCCATAACTTGCTATTAATTTTGTATCGCCTGGTATATACCACGTCCAGGCGTTTATCCTGCGGTTTGGGCGTTACTTTAACTTTAAGCGATGAGGAAGCGCTTAATGCCCCTTTACCAGAGCTTAAAGTAAGCACATAATTACCCGGCTCAGAAAAAACAGCCGTTGCTGTTTTATCGCCTGCATTACTGAACGTGACATTGCCCGGACCTGCTGTTTTAACCCAAACCGTACTTTGAACCGGCCATGCCGATTTGATAACACCGGCTAAATAGGTTTTCCCGCCAAGTATAACATCACGGTCAACACCGGCGGTTACCACGGTTGGGTAATCTTCATTAGGCGTTGATTTATATACCATCCATTCCTGCAAGGGTGTTGCGCCCCTGTCGGTCGAGTCAATCTCGATCCTTAATTTACTGGTTTTAACTTCATCAAATGAGGTATTGTTCAATTGGTCGTTCGCCAATCCATAGCCCGTTGCATTTTTAACCTGTACAAAGGCGCTGCCATCCCAATATTGTACCCGGTAAGCATGGGGCAGGTGAATGGAGTTATTATAATTATGCCAGTAAACGGCAATTGAATTGGTACTTACCGGTTGTTTCCATTCATATTGCACCCATTGTTTATCCATGTATTGTACCTGCCTCCTGTTGCCCGCACGCTGTTCTTTTCGGTTAACCGGCATAATACCATCATTAAGCTTGTTATAATCAACATACCTGGCCGAGCCTGAAACATCGGCTATTACATTAATATTTACGCGGGCATCAGTTTGCTGGGCATTTGAATACAAACAAATTACAGACAGCAGGGCAGTTACGAAAACAGATCTCTTCATTTTAAACAGTTAAGTGTTAAATTAACATTTATAATTGGCGAACCTAAAATTAGGAAAATTAATAACGCAGTACAAAATGTATTTTTAAGATGGATACGTTTGGTAAGTGATTTGTTTAACACTTCGGTTAAAATATAATCGCAAAAAAGTTTAACAGCCCTAACACTTTTAGTTTTCAAAAACAATTAGCTTTGCTAAACTCAACCCTCCAATTATGAAATTAAAATATTTACTCCTTTGCTCAGGTTTATTATTTGTCCTTTCACCGGCCCGGGCGCAGCAGGATTCATTGATGATGCGCAAAATTTACGATGAGGCCCTGGTGAACGGACAATCCTACCAAAACCTTCATTACTTATGCAAAAATATCGGTGGCCGTTTAAGCGGATCGGCCAATGCGCAAAACGCGGTCGAGTGGGGTAAAAAATTGATGGAAGGCTACGGGTTTGACCATGTATTTCTACAAGAAGTGATGGTGCCGCATTGGGAGCGCGGCGCTAAAGAGCAAGGCTTTATTTTAGATGGCGGTAAAAAAATACCGGTAGCTATATGTGCCCTGGGAATGGCAGTAGCCACACCGCCGCAGGGTATTACCGCCAATGTTATTGAGGTACATAGCCTTGATGAACTGGCCGCGTTGGGCGAAAAGGCAATAAAAGGCAAAATAGTTTTCTTTAACCGCCCGTTTGATGCGCGTTATATTCAAACACTCCAGGCCTACGGCGTAGCAGGCGATCAGCGCAGGGCAGGGCCATCCGCGGCAGCCAAATATGGCGCAGTGGGGGTAATTGTACGGTCATTAACCGAGGCTAATGATGATTACCCGCATACCGGGGCAACACAATATACCGACGATGCGCCGAAGATACCAGCGGCGGCCATATCTACCAAAGCTGCCGACAGGTTAAGCGCTATGTTGAAAATGCACAAATCATCACCCGTAAAATTCTACTTTAAACAAAACTGCCGCCAGCTGCCCGACGCGCTGTCATACAATGTGATCGGCGAAATGAAAGGTTCTGAAAACCCTAACCAATTTATCACCTTTGGCGGCCACCTCGACTCGTGGGACCTGGCCGAAGGCGCGCACGATGATGGTACCGGCGTAATGCAGTCGGTAGAGGCTTTGCGTATTTTAAAAACATTGGGTTACAGGCCAAAAAACTCTATCAGGGCCGTGTTTTTTATTAATGAAGAGAATGGCGACCGGGGCGGGTTAAAATACGCTGAATTAGCCGCTCAAAATAAAGAAGTACACCTGGCCGCTATTGAAAGCGACCTGGGTGGTTTTACTCCCCGTGGGTTTAGCTTTGACGGCCTATCATCCGCGCAGCTTAAAAAAGTCAACCATGACTGGAAGGCGCTTTTTGAGCCTTATAATACCGACCGCCTGGAAGCCGGGGGCAGCGGCAGCGACATTGAGCCACTGCGCAAATATTATGCTAATGCAGCGTTGATTGGCTTTATGCCCGACCCGCAACGTTATTTTGATATACACCATACCCCTAATGATGTTTTTGAAAACGTAAACAAACGCGAACTGGAATTGGGCGCGGCAGCTATTGCTTCGCTGGTTTATTTGATCGATATGCACGGCATATAAGTTTTATTTAAGCGCTTACATTCAAAACCGTAATTTTAAAAATGACTTTTGATTTTAAAAACAAAACCGTACTGATAACCGGCGGCTCGCGGGGTATTGGCCGTGTTACGGCTAAACTATTCGCTGCCTCGGGCGCTGATGTGATCATTACCTACAATGCAAACCGGCCAGCGGCCGAACAAACTCTTGCCGAACTTGGGCCGGGCAAACATAGTATGTATCAATTGGATGTTGCCGACCCTGTTGCTATTCAAAACTTTTTTGCGCGGTTTGCTGATAAGCATGATAGACTGGACATATTGGTTAACAACGCCGCCGCGCACATGGAACATAAAATGCTGGAAACGGATTTTGAACGCTGGCAGCAATGCTGGGACCAAACCCTCAAAACCAATATAACGGGCCCCGCCAATATGTGTTATTTCGCATCCAGGCTAATGATAAAACAACAGGCGGGTAAAATTATCAATATATCTTCAAGGGGTTCTTTCAGGGGCGAGCCAACCAATCCGGCTTATGGTGCCAGCAAGGCCGCGTTAAATTCTATGAGCCAATCATTGGCTCTGGTACTGGCACCGCATAATATTAGTGTACATATTATTGCCCCCGGTTTTGTATCAACCGAAATGGCTGCCGATAAATTGAGCGGCGCAAGCGGCGAAGCACTCAAAAATCAAAGTCCGTTTGGGCGCGTTGCCAAACCCGAAGAAGTAGCGTTATTAGTGGCCGTTTATGCCAGCGAGGGCCTCGAATTTGCAACCGCCGGGATCATTGACCTAAACGGCGCTTCGTATCTGAGAAGCTAACCGGCAAAGCATAAAAAACAAGGGAAGTTTTGCGTAAAACTTCCCTTGCCAAAGCTTAATTCCAATGCCCGCGGTTCCACCGGTAACCACGGTCGGTATGCGCCCATGAGCCGCGTACGTAAACGTGGCCTTGTCTTGGCCTTTCCCAGTGGCCGCGTGTATAAGCATAGCTGCCGCCGTTCCATGCCCATTCGCCATCTATCCAGATGGCACCCTCATAAGGCACTGCCGGCCTTTCATAAACCGGTTCGGCGGGCTGATCAACAACAAAATAACTTCCCTCACATGATGCCAGGAATAAGGACCCTGCTAAAGCTAACAGTATCCCAAATTTTGATAATGTTTTCATAAGTATATGTTTTATAAGTATATACCTAATTGACAAATGACTTTGTGAAATGTTTTTTGAAATTATTGTCACAGTTTTCGCAGAGTATGCTTAATAGGTATTTGACATTGCTCCACTCCGCTGACCGTACCTACCAATGGAGTTTTCCACAAAGAGCGGAATTTTCATTGACAATAATCATCTTGCAGCCAAGATGGAAACAATCAACCCGGTCATGCAATTGGCCTCCGATTATTTGGAATCGACCAATACGGTTGTGTTCCTGACGGGTAAAGCCGGAACGGGTAAAACCACTTTTTTGCAAAACCTGCGGCAGGCCTCCAAAAAGAAACTGGCTGTTGTAGCGCCAACCGGAGTGGCGGCGATCAATGCGGGTGGCATGACCATTCATTCTTTTTTCCAGCTGTCGTTTGCACCTGTCGTCCCCAACGGTTCCGAGCGGCCCGATATGCATTACAGTGCCGAAAAACGCGATCTGCTGGCGAACCTGGAACTGCTTATTGTTGATGAGGTGAGTATGGTGCGGCCCGATGTGCTCGACCAGATCGATCTGATCCTGCGTAATATTAATGGTTCGGCCTATCCTTTTGGCGGGGTGCAATTGTTACTGATCGGCGACCTTTCGCAATTAAGCCCGATCATCCGCGACGAGGAGTGGGGTATCCTAAGGCCGTATTATGCTACACCCTATTTTTTCAGCAGCCAGGTACTCGCGAAAGCTCGATATGTCCGCATCGAACTCGACCATGTGTACCGTCAAAAGGAACAAACTTTTGTTGATATCCTGAACGAGGTGCGTAACCAAAGCCTCAGCATGAAAAGCTTGCACGCATTAAATGCCCGACACATCCCCGACTTTAGGCCCAGTCCTGAAGATCCTTATATTACGCTGACGACCCACAATAACATTGCCCAGCAGATCAATACCGAATGGCTGGAAGCGCTGCCTGCCCGGCAGCAGGAATTTACGGCAACTATCCGCGGTGAGTTCCCTAAAGATGCTTACCCGACCGAAACGGTCCTCAAATTAAAGACCGGCGCGCAGGTCATGTTCGTTAAAAATGACAGCTCTGCCGAAAAGCTGTTTTATAACGGTAAGATCGGCACGATAACCCGGATGGAGGACAAAACAGTTTTTGTTCAATGCGGCCCGAAAGAAAAAGAAATTGCGGTAGAAGCGCTGGAGTGGAGCAATGTCAAATACCAATTGGAGGGCGACGCGATCAATGAAACCAATGCGGGCAGTTTTGCGCAAATTCCGCTTAAACTTGCCTGGGCTATTACTATCCATAAAAGCCAGGGACTAACCTTTGATAAAGCTATCATTGATGTGTCTGAGGCCTTTGCGCATGGCCAGGCATACGTTGCCCTCAGCCGCTGTCGCAGTTTAGCCGGGATGGTATTGCGCAACCCTATTGCTGTGCATAATATTATAGGCGATCCGGCTGTTGCCCGCTTCAATGAACAATCTACTGCTATCCGCCCGGATAGCCAAAGCCTGGAATTTGATCGGGAATTGTACAGGCTGTTCCTGTTAACCGAACTTTTTAATTTCATACCGCTCCAGGCCAGGCTTAAGGCCTTTGAACTAATGCTTCCGACTTTTAATGCTGATATTTTAAGCGTTGCTGAAAAGTTTATCAAACAACTGAATTCCGCGCGGAGCCGGCAGGCCGCAGGCTATTTCTTAGAAAAACTGCGCATATCCGTCGAAAGCCTTCATCTTCAGCTCCCCGCGCTCATCAACCAATCCAAAGACAAGGCCGCTAAAGCCGATCAACTGATCATTTGGCTAATGAACCGCATCCGGCTAATGGAACATTTCGCGGCGAACCCGTTCACAACGGCTGCTTATTTATCGCTTAGCAAAACCAAACTAAACACGCACGATCGTTCCTACCTCAAAGCTTTGAATGCGTTACCGAACGAAAAACTATACGAGCAAATATTGGCGTGGCGGGAAACAAAAGCATCCGCCGAAAAAGTGATGCCAAGTATGGTCTTGTCCGAAAAAACAGCGGCGGCGGTTGCTGAGAAACTACCCGCCACTTTAAAAAATCTAAGCGCTATTAAAGGTATTGGTGTGCATAAGGCCACGTTGTACGGACCGGAATTAATCATTCTGATCCGCGCTTATCAACAGGAATTATCGGGTATAGGGACGAAACAGGTCGGTTTGTTTTAGCG
>JABDBT010000111.1 GCA_013288465.1 Bacteroidota bacterium
ATTGGCAATAATTTTGGCCACCTCGTCTGAGGTCATCATTTTTTCTTCGTGCAGGGTACTTTCGCCTTGTTGGGTACCATCTTTAGCTAAAGCAGTGTTACGAATATTTGACGCGGTAAATCCGGGGCAGGCGGTTAATATATTAACGCCGGTTTTCAATGTTTCAACCCGCAAAGCATCTAAAAAGCCATTCATCGCAAACTTTGAAGCGGAATAGCCGGTACGCCCCGGCAATCCCTTATATCCGGCTATGGATGATACGCCTACTATGGTGCCTTTAGTTTTTAATATTTCGGGCAGCGCATATTTGGTGCAATAAACGGTGCCCCAAAAGTTTACATCCATTAAAGTTTTTAAAACCTGTACATCAGCGTCTTTAAATAAAGCCCGCATGGAGATACCTGCATTGTTTATTAGTATATCAACTTTGCCAAAAGTAAGCATGGCCTGTTTTACCAAATTTTCACATTCAGCTTCTATAGCTACATCACACTGAACAGCTATAGCTTTTACACCATATTGTTGTTCAAGCGATTGTGCTATTTCGCATAAAGTTACATATTGGCGGGCTGCTAAAACCAAATTAGCGCCCCGCGACGCAAATTCAAAAGCCAGTGATTTACCAATACCGGAGGATGCGCCGGTGATTATTATAATTTTATCCTTCAATTTCATAAGTCTGCGGATACAGCTGTGGTATGCCCTGTACTTTTAAATCAGGCATCTTGAACAGGTATTTCGCAGCGAATATAAACATAGCCCCATAAAATTGCTTAATATGTTGCCAGCTTAATTTTGCAGTTTCACCAACCTTAAAATTGATAATATATGTTTTAGGGAAATAATAATTTTTATAACCGGCAAGTTTTATACGGTATGATAAGTCAATATCATAACCATATTTAACAAAGCGCTCATCAAATAAACCAACCTCGTTTAAAACAGACTTGCGTAACAACATATATGCTCCGTTCAATATGTCAACCTCAGTGGTTTGAAACTCTTCTACCCATGCTTTATGATTGCGGTTGCTCAAACGGGTTTTTGGTAAATATTTGGCAAAGCCTATCAGTTTAAAGAAGGTTACCCATGCTTTGGTAAGCCCACGGTTCGATTCAGTCAAAAAACTCCCTTGTGGTGACAACATACGCACACCCAATCCACCTGCATCACCATGGATATCCATAAAGTCGATTATCCTTTTCAAAGTTTCTTTGCCGCTTATTGTATCCGCATTGACCAGTAAAACATACTCGCCTTTGGCCAGTTTAGTAGCCTGGTTGTATGCTTTTGCCACGCCGTCATTTACGATATTAGCTATAATATGAAATTGAGGAAACTCCCGGGTAAGCATTTCAACAGATTTATCTGACGATGCATTATCAATTATAAAAACCTCATAATCAACATCATTACCGGCATTAACTAAAGAATTCAACGATTGCCTTAGCAAATCACATAGATTGCAATTGACAATAATAACGGATAGTTTCATAGGCTACTTTGATAGTGAATTTTCATACGGAACACGTGTAGCGATAGACCGCCCCAAGGTGATCTCATCAACGTACTCCAATTCACCACCAAAAGCTATGCCACGCGCTATGGTTGAGATATTTATATTAAAATGTTTTAAACGTTTATGCAGATAAAATATAGTGGTATCCCCTTCCATAGTAGCACTCAACGCGAAAATTATCTCTTTGGCTTCATTCTGGTTTAACCGCTCAACCAAAGTATCTACCTCCAGATCTGACGGGCCGACACCATCCATAGGCGAAATTAAGCCACCCAATACATGGTACACGCCATTATATTGATTGGTGTTTTCAATAGCCATTACATCGCGGGTATCCTCAACAACGCATATTAGGCTTTGGTCACGCTTAGGGGCTGCGCATATTTCACAGATTTTTTGATCGGATATATTATGACAAACAGCACAAAACTGTATCTCGTTACGCAATTTGCTAACCGTACTGCTAAATTTTTCCACTTCGGTCTTGTCCTGTTTAAGCAGGTGCAAAACCAGGCGTAACGCGGTTTTTTGACCTACTCCGGGCAGTTTAGCAAACTCGGCAACAGCGTTCTCTAATAGTTTGGACGAAAAATTCATTTTGCGAATTTAAAGAATATTAGGTAAATCGCTGATAGTTCATGGTTAATAGTTCATGGATCATAGCCTTTACGTCATTGCGAGGTACGAAGCAATCTCTAAGGAGACAGGCGGCGAACTTGCACGGCCGATTTGCAAATGCAGAGATTGCTTCGTACCTCGCAATGACGCTCGGTTAATTATCAGTTACTAAACCCATAAACCATTAAATAATACTGTATAAATGTCCCCGGGAATACTACTTTCATTTATCATTGGGTACTTTTTAGTACTCTTAGTCATTTCCTGGCTTACGTCCCGGAAATCTGCCGATAACGATACATTCTTCGTAGCCAACCGCAACTCAAAATGGTATTTGGTAGCATTCGGGATGATAGGCACCGCCTTGAGTGGGGTGACTTTTATCTCTGTTCCGGGTAAGGTTGGCGCACCCAGCGGCGATCAGTTTGCTTATTTTCAGTTTGTTTTGGGCAACGCGGCGGGTTTTATCATTATCGCTACGGTATTGCTTCCGCTTTATTACCGTATGAAGTTAACTTCTATCTACAGCTATATTGAAAGCGCCTTAGGCCAATGGAGCTATAAAACCGCGGCGGGTATTTTTTTAATAAGCCGGATAATTGGTTCATCTTTCAGGCTATATTTAGTTGTTATTGTTTTACAAAAGTTCATTTTTGATAGTTACCACGTACCGTTTGCCGCTACTGTATTAATTTGTTTGGTGCTGATATGGGCTTATACTTACAGGGGCGGTTTAAAAACTATTATCATTACCGACAGTCTGCAAACCTTGTTTTTAGTGTCATCCGTTTTCCTGTCGATATATTTCATTTGCCATAGCCTGCACCTTAATGTTTTTGAAGCTGCCGACGCGATAAAAAACAGCAGTTACTCCAAAATATTCTTCTTTAATAATTTTTTAAGCAGTCATTTACACATTACCAAACAGTTTTTAGGCGGCTTATTTATTACAGTAGGTATGACAGGCCTTGACCAGGACCTGATGCAAAAAAACCTGAGCCTTAAAAACATCGGCGAAGCACAAAAAAACATGTTCAGCTTTACGCTGGTGTTTGTTATCATCAATATTTTCTTTTTAAGCGTGGGTGCGTTGCTATACATCTACGCCGCGCATTACGGTATAAGTGTCGAAAAAACCGACTATCTCTACCCTACCATTGCTTTAAAGTATTTAGGCCTGGTACCTGCAATTGTATTTATGCTGGGTTTAACCGCCGCTACTTTTGCCACCACAGATTCGGCCTTAACAGCCTTAACCACTTCGTTTTGTGTGGATTTTTTAAACTTTGGCAAAAAGCAGGATATCAACAGTAAAAAAATGGTAAGTACACGTCATTTTGTGCATATCGCTTTTTCGGGGATGTTATTTTTAACCATTATCATTTTTAACGCTATTAATGATAAAGCTGTGGTAACTGCCATATTTTCGGTAGCCTCATATACTTACGGCCCGCTTTTAGGTTTGTATTCATTCGGGCTATTTGTTAGCGGCCGGCAGGTAAAAGACAAATTGGTACCTTTTATTTGTTTGGTTTCGCCGGCTATATGTTATTACCTTAGTACCCATTCGGCCAAATTATTTGGTTACACATTCGATAACGAACTCATATTGGTAAATGGATTTATTACATTTGCAGGTTTGCTGCTGACTTCTTCAAAAAAGTCGGCAAGTTTGAAAGACCTTAAGTGAGTAAGTTTTAACCGACCAATAAGCAACAAATTAATTAATATAAAATATATTTATCCTTCCGGACTTGCCGACTTTGGGGGCTTCCGGACTAAAACAAAAATTATGACTGGTGAAGAAAAAATAAGACAAGCGTTTGAGAACAAAAACTGGCAGGAAATTAAGGTTACCGATTCGTGGCAGATATTTAAAATAATGGCCGAATTTGTGGACGGCTTTGAGAAACTGGCTAAAATTGGCCCGTGCGTATCCATATTTGGTTCGGCACGTACCCATTACGATAATCCATACTATAAATTGGCCGAAGATACCGCTCGGTTACTAACCGAGCGTGGTTACGGCGTAATATCGGGCGGCGGCCCCGGTATAATGGAAGCGGCCAATAAAGGCGCTTATGAGGCCGGTGGTAAATCGGTTGGGCTAAACATTGAATTACCTTTTGAGCAATTCCACAATAAATATATCGACAGGGATAAAATACTGGAGTTTGATTATTTCTTTATCCGTAAAGTAATGTTCATGAAATATTCACAGGGATTTATCATTCTTCCCGGTGGCTTTGGTACTATGGACGAATCATTTGAAGCTATTACGCTGATACAGACCGGCAAAATAGCCCGTTTCCCTATCGTATTTGTAGGTGTTGACTATTGGGGCGGTTTGTTTAATTGGGTAAAAGAGAAAATGCTTGAGCAGGAACATAATATTCACCCTGATGACCTGAACTTGTACCGTTTGGTTGATACAGCCGAAGAAGCGGTTGAGCATATCTTCCGTTTCTACGATAAATATGTACTGAAACCGAATTTTTAATTAATTCATAAAACTTCTGCAAGCTTTTTAAATTGTATTTTCTACTTTGGTAGTATGGCTAAACCTAACCGACAGGCTGCATTAGGCTTTATATTTGTTACGCTTTTAATTGATGTTACCGGTTTAGGTATAATTATACCAGTTTTACCTAAACTGATACAAACACTTATTCACGGTAGTTTAAGCGAAGCTGCGCGCTATGCGGGGCTGTTAACACTGGCGTATGCGGTTATGCAGTTTTTGTTTGCGCCGGTATTAGGTAATTTGAGCGATAAGTTTGGCCGCAGGCCGGTATTGTTAGGTTCATTATTGGGCTTTGGTATCGACTATATATTTCTGGCCTTTGCCCCATCAATTGGCTGGTTGTTTTTAGGCCGTGCTATTGCAGGTATAACAGGCGCCAGTTTTACTACTGCTTCGGCTTATATTGCCGATGTAAGCACACCCGAAAAACGGGCGCAAAACTTTGGGATGATAGGTGTAGCCTTTGGCATAGGGTTTATAGTAGGGCCGGTCATCGGTGGCATATTGGGCAAATACAGCACACAACTCCCGTTTATAGCGGCGGCCGTTTTAGCGCTTTGCAATGCCCTTTATGGATTTTTTGTATTGCCCGAATCATTAGATAAAGCACACCGCCGCCCTTTTGATATTAAGAGAGCAAACCCGCTGGGCTCATTGTTACAGATAAAAAAATACCCATCCGTACTGGGGCTTGCAGCTTCGTTATTTTTAATTTACTTCGCAGCACAATCTGTACAAAGTGTATGGACATTTTATACCTTCAGCAAATTTGGGTGGACAGAAGCAATGGTTGGTTATTCATTAGGTTTTGTTGGGCTAATGGTTGCCATAGTACAAGGCGGGCTCATACGCATAGTAATACCCAAATTAGGGCAACACCGCAGTATATGGATAGGGCTATTATTTTATAGTGCCGGCTTATTATTTTATGCTTTTGCCAGCAAAAGCTGGATGATGTTTGCCTTTACGGTTCCCTATACGCTGGGTGGCATTGCCGGCCCGGCATTGCAAGGTGTAATGACCGGCCAGGTGTCTGCCAATGAACAGGGCGAATTACAGGGCGGCCTTACCAGTTTAGCCAGTTTAAGCACCATATTTGGCCCGGCAATAATGACCTATATATTTTACTATTTTACCAATGCCCACGCGCCTATATACCTGCCGGGCGCGCCATTTATATTAGGAGCCGTTTTAATGCTGTTAAGCGCTTTACTTGCCGTACGAAGTTTTAAAAGAAATTAAACTATATCCATTTAAAACAATTAGCCATATTTACCATTTTTCTCTCTGATGGATCAGGAACCTAAAATTAAAACTTCGGCTGCACTCGGTTTCATTTTTGTAACCATTTTTATTGATGTGATGGGCCTGGGTATTATTATTCCGGTGATCCCCAAATTATTAGAACAGTTGGGCCATGTTAATAATTCATCAGC
>JABDBT010000112.1 GCA_013288465.1 Bacteroidota bacterium
TCTTTTACTTTGCATAATAAGTATGATGGATCAGCACACTACCGCTTTTAACCTCCAACGCCCGATCTTAAAAAAGTGGCGTAAAAGCATTGTGTTGATATTGTTAGCGGGCATCGTTACCGGCCTATCCGGCTGGATTTATTTAACCGGCCCTGTTGAAACAGGGCCATATCAATTCGTCTATCCGGCAAACTTTGGCAACCGTATTACTATCCCTGCAGATAACCCCACCAGCAAACAGGGCGTTTATTTAGGGCGGATGTTGTTTTATGAGAAACGCTTGTCGGCCAATAATTCTATTTCGTGTGGAAGCTGCCACCAGCAGGCCAAAGCCTTTACCGATGGAAAACCCTTTAGCGAAGGTGTTGACCAGGTGCCAACACCCCGCAATGCCATGTCGTTAGCCAATTTGCTTTGGGCACGCAAGTTTTTTTGGGACGGACGCGCCATGGGGCTCGAAGCGCAGGCGGTTATACCCATGAACAACCCGCACGAGCTTGGGCAATCCCCGGAGGTTTCGGCAAAGAAACTCGGTGATGACGCAACCTATCAAAGCCTGTTTAAATTGGTTTATGGCGACGATGCCATTACCGGCAGTCGTATTGCAAAAGCTATTTCGCAGTTTGAACGCACGCTGATATCCTGCAATTCAAAGTACGACCAATACCTGCGCAATGACTACCAGCCCACCCAACAGGAGCTAAAAGGCATGGCGCTTTTCATGACCGGGCCCAACCCCGCAAAAGGTATCCGCGGCGCTAATTGCGCGCATTGCCACGGCGGCCCAAAAACGTATATGGAGCTGTTTCATAATAACGGGCTGGACAGCATCCCCAAAGACGCGGGGATTGAAACGCTTACCGGACTGGCATCAGACCGCGGACGGTTTAAAGTGCCTACTTTACGTAACATAGCGCTTACCGCGCCTTATATGCACGACGGCCGCTTTAAAACGCTGGCCGAAGTGGTTGACCATTATAGCGGCCATATTATCGCATCGGCTTCGTTAAGTACTGTATTTCGGGGCGAATCAAATGAGCCGAATGGCAAAACTTTGAAACTAAACGAGGAAGAGAAAAAGGATATCATCGCGTTTTTAAATATGCTTACCGATCAAACTTTTATAACCGATCCCCGCTTTGCCGACCCGCACCAATTAACCGTTAAAAACTAAACTCAAAACCATGAAACGATATTTTGTTATTGCCTTGTTTATCCTGTTAGGTACGTTAACCAACCCGGCATTTCTACAGGCCCAATCGGTTAAAATAACCGGCGAGGTTAGTACTCCACTTGACCTTAAACTGGCCGATATGCCGGCGTTTACCCAAACTAATGTTGTACGGAAAGACAGGGACGGAAATGACCATACCTATTCGGGTGTGATATTAGCCGCTTTGCTGCAAAAAGCCGGTGTAACATTAGGCAAGGATCTTAAAGGCGAAAACCTAACCAAATATGTATCTGTTGAAGCCAGCGACGGCTACCAGGTTGTTTTTGCCTTAGCCGAACTGGATAAAGATTTTACAGACCGTACCATTATACTGGCAACCATCATGGATGGCAAACCCTTAGCCGCAGGTGATGGCCCGTTTCGCATTATTGTGCAGGACGAGAAAAAGCCCGCGCGCTGCATTAAGCAGGTTACAGGCATTAAGGTTGTGTTTGCTAAGTAGAGGAGATCAATATTAACTATCACCCAAACAGCAACCCAAACACCTCTTCAATACTGGCCACCACTTTTATTTCGATATTATAGCGCGACAGGTCCATGCGCTTTTTATCCTGCGCTGATGATGGGAGGTTATATTTTGAAATGAATATTTGCTCGAAGCCCAGTTTTTGCGCTTCGGCAATGCGTTGTTCTATGCGGTTTACGGCCCGTATCTCGCCGGATAGACCGATCTCGCCGGCAAAGCAGGTCTTAAAGGGGATGGGGATATCCTCATGCGATGAGATAATGGCGACGGCCAGGCCAAGGTCAATAGCCGGGTCTTCTACACGGATGCCGCCGGTTATATTCAAGAATACGTCTTTTGCGCCTAACCGGAAGCCGCACCGCTTTTCTAATACGGCCAATAACATGCTCATACGTTTGGTATCAAAGCCGGTAGCGGTACGTTGCGGCGTGCCGTAAGCCGAAGTACTTACCAATGCCTGTGTTTCAATCAGCATAGGGCGCATCCCTTCAAGCGTGGCTGATATGGTGATGCCGCTTAAAGGTTCATCGCGCTGCGAAAGCAATATCTCCGATGGGTTTGAAACCTCGCGCAGGCCCTCGCCCAGCATTTCATATATGCCCAGCTCTGATGCCGAACCAAACCTGTTTTTGATGGTACGTAAAATGCGGTAAACATGGTGCCTGTCGCCCTCAAATTGCAGCACGGTATCAACCATGTGCTCCAATATTTTGGGGCCGGCTATCATGCCGTCTTTAGTGATGTGGCCAATGAGGAATACCGGGGTTGAGCTTTCTTTGGCAAAGCGCAATAACTCGGCCGTACACTCGCGCACCTGCGATACACTGCCCGGCGTTGACTCAATATGCGCCGAGTGCAGGGTTTGTATCGAATCTATCACCACCAGGTCGGGCTGCAATTCTTCGATCTGTTTAAAGATGTTTTGGGTGGAGGTTTCCGTTAGGATAAAACAACCCTTGTTAATTTCGGATTTCGGATGTTCGATTTCGGATTGAGAAAATTTGCTGCCAACTGCCAACTGCTTACTGCCAACTGAACCTAACCGTTCCGCCCTCATTTTTATCTGGTGGTCGCTTTCCTCGCCCGAAACATACAATACCTTTAGGTTAGGCATGTTTAGGGCCAGTTGCAGCATCAAGGTTGATTTGCCTATGCCCGGCTCACCGCCAATCAGCACCAGCGACCCGGCAACAATACCGCCGCCTAACGCGCGGTTAAACTCTTTATCGGGGGTAAGTATGCGGTGCTCTTCGCTGAAAACAATATCGGCAATTGGCACCGGTTTATTGGCGCGCTGCAGTGTGGTTGAGTTGGCCTTCCAGTTGGGTACCGCTGTATTGGGCTTTTCAATTATTTCCTCAACAAAGGTATTCCATTGCTCGCATGACGGGCATTTGCCCAGCCATTTGGCCGATTCAAAGCCACAGCTTTGGCAGAAGTATGCGATTTTTGCTTTAGCCACTTTTTTGGATGTGCATTTCTGATGTGCAGATATGCGGATGTGCAAATGTGCAGATTAATTCGGATAACAGCAACAGTATTGCTAAAATAATTAGCATGGCTGCTGTTAATAAAAACGCTGTATTTGCGAGCGATAGCGTGTTGGTGAAGTGGAAGTTATCCCCCAAAAACAAAATGTGCAGATGCTCTTTAAAAACATCTGCACATCTTCTAATCTGCATATCTGCACATTAAAGTTTGATCTCTTCGCCTTTTGATGAAAGGAAGTGGAACTCGGTGATCTGGTAGGCCGGATTGCTTTTAACTTTTATCCACTGGCCATATTTAAAGAACCACCTCATTTGGCGGGTAATAAAACCCTTTTTAATGTAGGCTTCAATATATGGGTGTACGCAAAGCGTAATGCCTTTTTCGTTTTGCTCAACTAAAATATAGTTGAAGTTGTTTTCAATATCATCCAGCAATAAAATGGTTGGCCTTATGGTGCCGGTGCCGTGGCAGGCAGGGCAAACCTCGCTGGTAACAATGTTCATTTCGGGGCGTACACGCTGGCGTGTAATTTGTACCAGCCCGAATTTGCTTGGCGGCAAAATGGTGTGTTTTGCACGGTCGAGCGACATTTCGGTACGCAAATAATCAAACAGGTCTTTACGGTTGGTTGGCTTGTGCATGTCAATAAAATCGATCACCACAATACCGCCCATATCACGCAGCCTTAACTGGCGCGCTATTTCTTTAGCTGCTTCTTTATTTACCTGGAAAGCATTTTCTTCCTGGTTCTCTTTGTTGGCTGTACGGTTACCGCTGTTAACATCTATAACATGCAGCGCTTCGGTATGTTCAATTACCAGGTAAGCGCCACCTGCAAGGTTTACAGTTTTACCAAACGCGCCTTTTATTTGCTTATCAACACCATGATGCTCAAAAATGGGTTCCTTGTGTTTATGCAGGCGTACGATATTTTCCATTTCGGGAGATATCTCATGCACGTATGAACGTATTTCTTCATACAAAACCGGATCATTGAGGTAAATGTGCTGAAAGTCGGGGTTTAAAATATCCCTTAAAATAGTTGAGGTACGGCCAATTTCGCCTAATACTTTCTTGCCCGGTTCAACAGAAGGTAACCGCGTAATAAACGATTCCCAGCGCGAAACAAGGTCGAGCAGGTCTTTCTGCATTTCGGCCACACCCTTACCCTCGGAAACAGTACGTATAATTACACCAAAGTTTTTTGGCTTTATACTTTCTACGATCTTACGTAAGCGGTTGCGCTCCGTGTTGCTCTTTATCTTTTTAGAGATAGAGATAACTTCAGAAAAAGGCACTAATACTACGTACCGGCCTGCTATAGACATGTCTGAACTTAAGCGGGGCCCCTTTGTTGAAATGGGCTCCTTGGCTATTTGTACAGGTATAAGCTGGTTTTTATTTAGTATGTCGGATATTTTACCACCCTTACTAATATCTTCTTCCAGCTTAAAGTTATCTAAAAGCTTACTCTGGTACCCTCCACTACGCACTTGCTTGGCCAGTTTAAGCAGGCTTTGTACCTGCGGACCAAGATCCAGGTAATGCAAAAAAGCATCCTTCTCATAACCAACATCCACAAAGGCCGCATTTAGGCCGGGCATGATCTTTTTGATCCGGCCCAGGTAAATATCACCAACAGTATAATTGTTGCTGATTTGCTCTTTATGAAGTTCTACAAGTTGTTTATCCTGTAATAATGCAATAGTAGCCCCGTTGGGGGATGAATCGATAATTAATTCTTTTATCAACTGCTACTCCATTTCTTTAAACGGTACTGATTGCTACCAGTACCGCGTATATGAACAATAGGGTAAAAAACAATAATTTGCTTTTCTCACTATAAAAAGCAGGCAAATAAAACCGCGTTAAGCGGCTTATTTTTTCTTATGCCTGTTTTTTCTTAAACGCTTTTTGCGTTTATGGGTAGCCATTTTGTGTCTTTTACGTTTTTTACCGCTCGGCATAATAATAGTTTTTTAATGTGTTAATTTTTTAATTCCTTAATATACTCATCAATGCGCTGACCAAAAACCGGGTCGGGCATCATTTCTTTGCATTTTTGATAGGCGGCAATCGCCTCTTGTTTTTTACCTAATTGCTTATAAGTTTCGGCCAAATAAAAATAAGGCTCAAACCCGGGCTTTTGGGCAATAACAGTTTTAAAACGGTCAATCGCTTTGGCGTATTGGCCAGATTTCATGGAGAACATCCCTAAGTTCATATTAGCGTTAATGTTTTTAGGGTCCTTTTGAACCACCTCTAACAATAAAGCAATACCCTGCATAGGGCCTGCGCCTCCGTTTACATAAGCTATGCCTAAACCCGTTTTGCCTTCAAGGCTCCCGGGGCTCAGTTTCAATGCATTTTGAAATGCCTCAACAGCGTTAGTAACAAACGCAGGCTGCACCGCGGTGTCCTGTGTTGTTTTGTAAGCGTCATTGAAGCGGTTGCCTGCATTTAGCCAATCTTGCAATTTGTTTTCCTTACCTGCAACAGCCTGGTAATAATACGCAGCGGGTGCAGGCTGGTTAACATCGTCCCAATGAGTAGCCAATTGCTTTTGCAATGATAGTTTATCATTGTCGGCTGCGCTTTTCAGCTTGCTTTCCAGGTCGCTTATCTGGCCTGCTAACGCGGCGCCAATGGCGGCCTTAGCGGTTGCAGATACGGTTGCTAAATTTACGTTGGCTGTAGCCGCAGGCTTGTCGCCTGCAACACCCGCGTTTGTACGGGTAGCCTTTGGTTTTACCAACCCTTTAACCGGTAATGAATACAAATAGCCCGTAACAGCAATTACTGCTATAATGACAACTATTTGTTTTTTATTCATTTACTGGGGGAAATTATGCTTTGT
>JABDBT010000113.1:0-485 GCA_013288465.1 Bacteroidota bacterium
TCGCCGGGCAATAAGCGTTCCCATGCACCCTTCGTTGGGAATGGCCCGGGGGCAATGGCGTTAGTCCTGATACCATGCCTGCCCCACTCTACCGCCAACGACCGCGTCAAAGCCAGCACGCCGCCCTTGGCACATGCCGACGGCACCACATAAGCCGAGCCGGTAAAGGCATAAGTAGTTACAATGTTCAATATGTTCCCGGGTATCTTCTCAGCTATCCAGTACTTGCCTAACGCCAATGAGCAATTGGCCGAGCCTTTCAACACAATGTCAATAATAGCCGCGAATGCGTTGGCAGATAACCGCTCGGTTGGCGAAATGAAGTTACCCGCCGCGTTATTGAGCAATACATCTACCCTGCCAAATGTAGCAACCGACTGCTGCAACATCTTCTCAACCTCATCGTACTTCCGCACATCGCACGCAACTGCCAAAACCTTGCCGCCGGTAGCCGTTTCCATTTCGCCGGCGGTTTGCTGCAGCAC
>JABDBT010000113.1:495-5781 GCA_013288465.1 Bacteroidota bacterium
CATCCAATTTGCGACTGGTGATAACCAGGTTTGCACCTAATGTTAAAAAGTAAGTGCCCATTGCTTTACCCAAACCCGTTCCGCCGCCGGTTATGATAATGGTTTTTCCTTTTAAGGCATCGGCTTTTAACATGCCGCTTGTGTTTGGATTGCTCATTGTAAAGTTTATTTAGATGCGCTTTTCGCTTTTAAACCCTGTATCATCATTTGCAAGCCTTGCCGTGTTGCAGGCGCCCACCATTGCTCAAGCATAGTGCTTAACGTAGCGGTTTGATCGGCTTTTATTTTGGTGATGATCTCATTGCGCAGGTTTAGTTTACTTTGGCTCCAGGTAACCGGGTTTAGTTTCATGTAGGCCCTTATCTTCTTTTCCGCTGTACTTAATAAATTTTCTGCTGCGCATACCTCATCTATCAACCCAATTTGCAAAGCCTCATTAACTTTAAAAAGTTTACCTTCCAATAAACTTTGATAGGCTTTACGTTCGCCCAGCCAAAAGGCATACAGGCTAAACACCAAATCTGGCACAACAATACCTACCGGGATCTCATTTAAACCAATAATATATTCTCCCTCAACCATTACCCGGTAATCACAGCAAATAGCCATTACGCAGCCACCTGCCGGACTATGCCCGCTAATGGCCGCTACCAATGGCTTTTTAAAGGCTGCCAGCAGCGCTTGCAGCGCCAAAAAATCAGTCCAAAACGCGCGTATCTGCTCTTTATTGTAATCGTAAGCTTCTATTAGGTCAACACCTGATGTAAAAAAGCCTTCCTTGCCGGTTAAAATTAACCCACCAATGTCATCATCGTTTTCGAGCGTTTTTATGCACGCGCTCAACTCTTTAACCATTTGATGGTTAATGGGGTTTGACCGCCCTCTGTCGAGCGTTATAACAGCCAGTTTATCGTTTATGCTTAATTGAAATGTGCTCATAATTGCAGGTTAGCTCAGTATATTTCCGTTTGCATCATCTGCATACATCAGGTCTATTTCACGCTGGTATTTATCGGTTATCACTTTACGCTTCATTTTCCCGGTTGGGGTAAGCTCGCCACTTTCAATTGACCATTCTTCGGGCAGCAGGGTTATTTTCTTTACCTGCTCCACATGGTTAAATTCGGGATTAAACTCAGCTATGATCGACTGGAATAATGTAATTACCCGGCTGTCTTTAACAAGCTCTCTATTCGAGGTAAACTCGATATCGTTTTGCTTGCACCAGGGTTTTAAATTGGTGAATGAAGGCACAATAAGCGCAGCGGTAAACTTCATACCTGCTCCTACTACCATCATCTGTTCAATAAGATGATTCTCTTTCATCTTATTTTCAATGGGCAGCGGCGCCACATATTTACCGCCCGATGTTTTAAATATTTCCTTTTTACGATCGGTTATCTTCAGGAACTTTCCCTCATCCAATACGCCTATATCACCCGTATGGAACCAACCGTCCTGCATTACTTCGGCGGTTAGTTCGGGGTTTTTATAATAGCCCGCCATTACGTTCGATCCCTTACACAATATCTCGCCATCTTCAGCAATCTTCACCTGTACATCGCCAAGTAGCGGGCCAACGGTACCCAGCTTGCGGTTGTTTTTATCATATTGGTTAACCGCAATAACCGGCGAGGTTTCAGTTAGCCCGTAGCCTTCTAAAATAACAATATTGGCAGCCGTAAATATCTTTTCCAGCTTAATAGGCGTAGCCGAACTGCCTATAACTATAGCCTTAACATTACCGCCAACAGCCGCGCGCCATTTACTGTAAACTAATTTATCGGCTATGGATAATTTAAGTTTATACCAAAGGCTGGTATGCTCAATTTCAAAGTCCCCCGCTACGCTTATCGACCAAAAAAATATCTTCCGTTTAAAACCGGTCAATTTTTGCCCCTCTGCCATTATCCGTTCAAAAACCTTTTCGAGCAGGCGGGGAACGGCGGTAAACAGGTAAGGCTTAACCTCTTTTAAATTGGCCCCAATGGTATCCATACTTTCGGCATAATGAATAGAAAAGCCAAAAAAGAGATAAATGTAGGTGCACATTTTTTCAAAAATGTGGTTAAGCGGCAAAAAGCTTAGCGCTGATTTATGTTCAATAGGGATCTGCTCCAGTACCCGGCCCGAATCCATTACGTTGGTCAATATATTCTTATGGGTAAGCATTACGCCTTTTGGCCTGCCTGTTGTGCCCGACGTATAAATGATTGTAGTTATATCACTCTCTTTTATCGTATCGCTAACGACTTGTATCCTGCCCTGGTAACCATCGGGCAAAGGTTTTAATAACTCGGTCCAGTTAGGGCAGCCGTCAATAGTGTCAAACGTATATATCTCCTTTAACGATGGGATATGTGAACGCACCTCAGTTATCTTGCTACATAAGTCAGCGCTGCTCACAAATACATACTTAACTTCGGCCTCGTTAAGTATCTGCTCAAGCTCTTTGGCATTACTGTTTGGATATAACGGCACCAGGATTGCGCCTGTTTGCTGTACCGCCAGATCAACCATTACCCATTCGGGCCTGCCATTGCTGATGAGCGCTATTTTATCGCGCCCCTCAGTTGTACCGTCGCCCTGTGAAATACCCATGTTTAGCAAAGCGATGGACAGTTGGTTAACCATAGTATGCACCTGTTGGGTACTATAGGCTTTCCATACCCCACCTTCTTTAGCGTTTAATAACCCTGCAACAGGCGCTTTGGCCTGCAAGGCTATGCAATCAAACAATCTTGTCGCTTTTTCCATAGGTGCAACAGTGTATTTAGGGTAAACAGTTAGTTATTACTTTTTGAGAGTCAAGAACAAAGAGCCAGGAATCAAGATAAAAAAACGGCCTATTATTGCCCTGTGCTACTATAACCTGCCTAAAGTTTTCTTTTTTATGGGTATCTTCGTTATCTCAATATTCTCTTGACTCTTGACTCTTGACTCTTGACTCTTGACTCTTGACTCTTGACTCTTGACTCTTGACTCTTGACTCTTGACTCTAATTATTTATAGCATTTCAAAAATTCCTGCCGCGCCCTGCCCGGTACCAACACACATGGTAACCATACCATATTTTTGATCGCGCCTTTTCAATTCGTTAAAAAGCTGTACGGATAGCTTTGCCCCTGTACAACCCAACGGGTGACCTAAAGCTATAGCGCCGCCGTTTACGTTTACAATATCGGCATTTAGTTCCAATCCTTTAATAACAGCTAACGATTGTGAGGCAAAAGCTTCATTTAGTTCGATAAGGTCAATATCCTGCTGTTTCATCCCGGCCATTTTCAGCACTTTGGGTATGGCAACCAGCGGGCCGATGCCCATAATGCGCGGCGGTACGCCTGCAACCGCATAATTAACCAAACGGGCAATAGGTTCAAGTTTGTTAGCTTTCATAAAACGTTCGCTAACCACCATCACAAATGCAGCACCATCGCTGGTTTGTGATGAATTGCCGGCAGTTACCACTCCTTTAGCATCAAAAACCGGCTTCAGTTTTGACAGCGCGTCGATAGATGTATCCGCACGCGGGCCTTCATCTGTATCTATCTTAAACTCCCGTTTCTTTTTCTTGCCGCTTTCATCCACATAAACTTCAGTGATGTTAACGGGCACTATCTCGTCTTTAAACTTCCCTGCCGCAATTGCCTTAATGGCTTTTTGGTGCGAGTTATAAGAAAACTCATCCTGTTCTTCACGACCTATTTTATATTCCCTGGCAACAGCTTCGGCAGTTAAGCCCATGCCCCAATAATAATCGGGGTGGGCCAAAGCAACATCGGCATTAGGCACTATGCGCCAGCCACCCATAGGCAACAGGCTCATACTCTCCACACCACCGGCAATAATACAATCGGCTATGCCGCTATGTATTTTTGCTGACGCGATAGCAATAGTTTCCAAGCCAGAAGAACAATAACGGTTTACGGTCATGCCGGGCACTTTATCAGTCTCCAGCGCAATTAATGAGATCAGTCGGGCCACATTCAAACCCTGCTCAGCCTCAGGCGTAGCATTACCTACTATCACATCATCAATCTGCTCCTTATCCACATTGGGTACCGACGCTATCAATTGCTTAATAACATCAGCCGCCAGTGTATCCGGCCTTGTAAACCTGAAACCGCCCCGGGTAGCTTTTCCAACTGCGCTGCGACTGGCCGCCACTATGTATGCATTCATTTTATGTAGATTAAATTCAGTTTACTTATCAGCTGTATATTTACTCACCCGGTCATTGCAGGGAATTAAAAACTTTCCCCAACCCTCTTTTCGCGCAGCGAAGAGAGGGTCGCCCAGCGTAGCGTCGGCGGGGTGAGTCATCGCCGCCCAGCTTTACCAACAATTAATTCCTCAACACTTTCCCACCCGTAATAATAGATTGTATGCGCTCCAATGTTTTCTTTTCGGCGCAAAGCGATACAAATGCTTCCCGCTCCAAACCCAGCAAATAATCTTCACTAACCAACGATGGTTGAGATAAGTCGCCGCCCGAAAGCACATAAGCTAACTTTTGCGATATTTTTACATCATGCTCGCTAATATAATTACCGCTATACATGGTATTAGCGCCAACATAGCCTAAACCCAATGCTTGTTTACCCAATACCCTGATGTTGGTACGTGGGATAGGTTGCACATAACCCTCATTAGCCATTTGCAGGCAATGCTGTTTGGCTTCGGCCAATAGCCTGTTTTGCGATACTACCACCACATCATGGCCTTTTTTCAAATAACCAATCTCAAAAGCTTCGTATGCCGAAGTAGAAACCTTCGCCTGTCCAATTGCTAAAAATCGGTCCCTGAAATTATTGAGCTCAATGTCGCCGTCCTGTAACTCGTCTGATAAGCGCAGGGCAAATTCTTTGGTGCCGCCACCGCCCGGGATTAAGCCAACGCCAAACTCAACCAGCCCCATATACGTTTCGGCATGGGCAACAACTTTATCAGCATGTAAGCAAATTTCGCAACCACCGCCTAAAGCCATCTGGTGCGGGGCAACCACTACCGGGATAGACGAATAACGTACCCGCATCATGGTATTTTGGAAAGCCTTTACTACCATGTTCAGCTCATCAAACTCCTGCTCAACAGCCATCATAAATATCATACCCACGTTAGCGCCTGCGCTGAAGTTAGCACCTTCATTTGAAATTACTAAACCTTTATAGCTGGCTTCGGCGAGGGTAATTGCTTTGTTTATCCCTTCAATAATTTCGCTGCCGATAGTATTCATTTTGGTATGGAACTCCAGGTTGATAATACCATCGCCAATATCGGTTATGG
>JABDBT010000114.1 GCA_013288465.1 Bacteroidota bacterium
ATGTAGCCGAAGATCATCAAACAAAAAAACGCGCTGGCTTTAGTACATGACCATGCTGCGCTGTTTGTTGCCGACCGCGATGCCGAAAGTAAATTAATAGACAAAGCCATTGAGCTTTTAAATGATAAAGAAATACAAAAAAAATTAAGCAATAACATTGGCAAAATGGCTATGCCCGATGCTGATGAGGTAATTGCAAAAGAAGTTATCCAGATAACAGTTAACAATTAAATCTTAGGGCCCTCTTTGAACAAGAGGGGGCCCTTTTTAAAAACAAAATGGAACTACGTAACATACAAAGGGTGTATTTGATTGGGGTAGGCGGCATAGGCATGAGCGGCCTGGCCCGCTATTTTAATCATATTGGCTGTATTGTGTGCGGTTACGATAAAACACCAACCGATTTAACCGACCAACTGCGCAACGAAGGCATACAGATAGTTTTTGAAGACAATACCGAAGGGATACCCAAAAGCTTTAGGGATAATGACCCCAATACGCTGGTTATTTTTACCCCGGCTATCCCCAAAGATTCGGCTATTTTAAATTTTTTCCGCGAGAAGGGATTTGAGCTATTTAAACGCTCGCAGGTATTGGGCATTATCAGCAAAGGCATGTTTACCATAGCCGTTGCGGGTACTCATGGTAAAACTACTACGTCAACCATAGTAGCGCATATTTTGAAAGATTCGGGTATTGATTGTTCTGCGTTTTTGGGTGGTATATCATCCAATTATCAAACCAATGTATTGTTTGGCAAAAGCAATATTGTGGTAGTTGAGGCTGATGAATATGATCGTTCGTTCCTTACGCTTCACCCGGATATTGCCATCATTACCTCGATGGATGCCGATCATTTGGACATCTATGGCGATCATGAGCACCTTACCGAGTCATTTAAATTATTTGCCTCGCAACGCAAATTGGGCGGTGTGCTGATACACCGGAAGGGTTTGCCTTTAGATGGTGGCTTTACTTATTCAATTGACGGGGATGCTGATGCTACTGCAACAAATATCCGTATTGAAAACGGCGACTTTTATTTTGATTTTAAACGCGGGCCTATCATCATACCAAACATACAATTGGGTATTGCAGGTTTGCATAATATCGAAAACGCGGTGGCGGCTATTGAAGTGGCGCTGCGCCTGCATATTGATTATGATGATATAAAGAGTGCTTTAGGTTCATTTAAAGGGGTAAAACGCAGGTTTGAATATATAGTTAAAAACGACGAGCATATTTTTATTGATGATTACGCGCATCATCCCGAAGAGTTGCGGGCAACTATATCATCCATAAAAAAACTGTATCCCGGTAAAAAGCTAACCACAATTTTTCAGCCGCATTTATATACCCGTACCCGCGATTTTGCCGACGGCTTTGCCGAAGTGCTGGATATGAGCGATGAGCTGATCATACTGGATATTTACCCGGCCCGAGAATTGCCGATTGAGGGCGTAAGCTCGGATATGATATTGGAGAGGATGAAGCTTGCGAAAAGGTATAAATACGGAAAACAGGAAGCTATTAACAAAGTAAGAGGTGAAAAGCCTGAGTTGCTTTTAACCGTTGGCGCGGGTGATATTGATCAATTGGTTCAACCATTAAAACAAGCATTGCAGGATGTTTAAGAAACGCATTTGGAAGTACTTGCTGATAGGCTTTGCCTGGGTTATAAGCCTTGGTGGCCTGGTAATGCTTATGAGTTTCATTGAACTAAAAAAGGCCGGCGTAATTTGTAAGGATGTAAAAATATATATACCCGGCAACCAGTATTTTATTGATAAGCAGGAGGTGAATAATGTTTTGCATTTAAGCAGTAATACGCTTGTTGGCCGTAAAATGGATAATATTAATATTCACGACCTGGAAAATAAGCTGAAGGCTAATCCATTTATTGAGTTTGCCAAAGTGTATGCTGATATGGATGGCATCCTGTGTATTGAAATAAGCCAGCGCCAGCCAATGATGCGTATTATGAACCAGTACGACCAGGATTTTTATGTTGATCAGCATGGTTTAAAAGTACCGTTATCAGAAAACTTTACAGCTAATGTGCTGGTTGCTAACGGGTTTATCGACGAGCCGTTTGCCGGTAAGATCGATACCCTGCATACCGCGCTGGCGAGGGATATTTTTAAGACTGCCGATTTTATACGAAAAGACTCATTGTGGAGCGCGCAGATAGCAGAGATATATGTTAACCAGAATCATGAAATTGAACTGATACCCAGGGTGGGTATGCAAAGGATATTGCTGGGTAATGCCGACTCGCTGGAAACCCGGTTTAATAACCTGCGCACATTTTATAAAAAAGCATTGCCGCAGGTTGGCTGGGACGCTTATAAACTGATCAATATAAAATACGCCAACCAGGTAATTGGCGTAAAAAATGATAATATGAAAAAAGACTCGGCCAAGAATGCCGCGTCTGATACTTCAAAATTGAAAAAAGACACATCTCTAATAAAGCATTAATATGGATAAGAGTTCGACACAGGAAAAAAGTTCGCCAATTGTAGTGGGATTGGATATTGGTACCACTAAAATTTGCGTAATTGTTGGCCGCCGCAGTAAGAACGGGAAGATCGAGGTACTGGGAATTGGTAAGGCCGAATCGGCGGGCGTAACCCGCGGGGTGGTATCAAATATTGATAAAACCGTACAGGGCATTTTACAGGCGGTTGATATTGCAGGCACACAATCAAATGTGGAGATAAGAGTAGTGAACGTAGGTATTGCCGGTCAGCATATTAAAAGCTTGCAGCATCGGGGGCTGATAACCCGCCGCGACCTGCAATCAGAAATATCCCGTAAGGATATTGATAAACTGGTGGAGGATATGTACAACCTGGTAATGCCCCCGGGCGAGGAGATCATCCATGTTTTACCGCAGGAATTTACGGTTGACAGCGAACCGGGTATTAAGGACCCTATTGGTATGGCGGGTGTGCGCCTGGAAGCCAATTTCCATATAATATCGGGCCAGGTTACGGCCATTAAAAATATTGTGAAGTGTGTAAATAAAGCAAACCTCGAAAGCCAGGAATTGATACTGGAGCCATTAGCTTCGTCCGAATCTGTGTTAAGTGATGAAGAAAAAGAAGCAGGTGTGGTTTTGGTTGATATTGGCGGTGGTACAACGGATGTGGCCATTTTTCACGAAGGTATTATACGCCATACCGCGGTTATCCCTTTTGGCGGTAATAGCGTAACCGAAGATATCCGCGAAGGCTGCTCGGTAATGCGCAACATAGCCGAGCAATTAAAAATAAGGTTTGGATCGGCCCTGGCCGAAGAAAACAAAGAAAATGAAATTGTGTGCGTGCCTGGTTTAAGGGGGCGCGAGCCTAAAGAAATATCGGTTAAAAACCTGGCATTTGTAATACAGGCCCGTATGGAAGAGATCGTAGAGCATGTGTATTATGAGATCAAATCATCGGGCTATGAAAAGAAACTGATAGGTGGTATTGTGATAACCGGTGGCGGCGCACAATTGAAACATTTGCCGCAGTTGGTTGAGTTTGTTACCGGTTTGGATTGCCGCGTAGGCTACCCTAATGAGCATTTGGCAAAAAATGAAGTGCTGCCTAAAAATGTTTATGAAGAAATGCAAAGCCCCACTTTTGCTACAGGTATCGGGTTGCTGATAAAGGGTATCCAAAAAGTGGAATATGCCGAAGCAGCGCCACAGGCAACGGTTGCAGTTAAGCCCGAAAAAACTCAATATACCGATGACAGGAAGTATGGTTTTTTGGGTAAAATATTAGAAAGCAGTAAGAAATTTATTAAGGATGACATTAAAGATGAGGATTTTTTAAAATAGAAATATTGAAGAAAAGGCAGGGCAATATATTAGGTAAAAGCAATTAAAAACCCTCTTTGCGCGCAGCGAAGAGAGGGTGGTCGAGCAATTTAGCGATGACCGGGTGAGTACTCGCCGCAATGCTCAGCTTAAAGAAAAGGCCATTTGAATGTGGATATAAAACAATAATTATTCACAAATGCTAACTTTTCCACATTATACACATTTGTGGATAAACATTGTTGAAAAACATATAAATTACAATGGTGAAATATACATATTCGTTAAATCACATATAGCTGAAAGTAAAGATTATGCAGTTTGAGATGTTAAAAGAAAAGTCGTCTATCATCAAGGTTATTGGTGTTGGCGGCGGCGGCGGCAATGCGGTAAACCACATGTACAAGCAGGGAATTACCGGTGTTGACTTTATAATTTGTAATACCGACGCCCAGGCGCTGGAGCTAAGCCCTATACCTAACAAGGTTCAATTAGGCGCCAGCTTAACCGAAGGAATGGGGGCAGGCTCCATACCCGAAGTCGGAAAAAACTCGGCTATTGAAAATATTGACGATATTAAACAAATGTTGGGCGTTAATACCAAAATGCTGTTTATTACGGCTGGTATGGGCGGTGGTACAGGTACAGGCGCAAGCCCAATAATTGCCAAAGCCGCACGTGAGCTGGATATATTAACGGTAGGTATCATCACCACGCCATTTTCGTTTGAAGGCAAGCGCAGAAAGATGCAGGCCGAAGAGGGGATGGAAGAGTTGAAAAAGTATGTCGATTCGTTCCTGGTGATCTCGAACGACAGGCTGCGCCAGATATTTGGTAACTTGACAATGAGTTCGGCATTTGCCCAGGCCGATAATATTTTAACAACTGCAGCCAAAGGTATTGCCGAAATCATAACATTACCCGGCTATATAAACGTTGACTTTAAAGATGTGCGCACGGTGATGAAAGACAGCGGCGTATCTATCATGGGAAGCTCGGCTGCCGAAGGTGAGAATCGTGCATTGAAAGCAGTTGAAGGTGCTTTATCATCGCCATTATTAAAAGATAATGAGATAGAGGGCGCGCGTTATATCTTGCTGAATATCAGTTCGGGCGAGAAGGAAGTGACCATGGACGAGGTGAGTATAATTACCGACTATATACAGGAAGAAGCAGGTTTAGCTGCCGACCTGATATGGGGTAACTGTAAAGACGAAAGCCTTGGCGATAAACTATCGGTTACTATTATTGCTACCGGTTTCCAAACTAAGGACGAACGTGAAAAAGAACATAGCAGCAAAAAGGTAGTATCAATGCTGATGCCCGACGCGCCTATGGTTAAACCCGTAAACGAGTTTATAACACCTGTTAGCGCTACTGCTACTGCCGAGCCTTATATGAAAGGCGCTAAAGAAGAGCAGAAACAACAGACAGGGTTATTTGACCTGTTTGCTACCAATGCTGATGACTCAACAGCCATAAGGTATAATTTACAGGAAGAAGAAACTACCGCAGAGGCGGAAGTTGAAATGCCCGAAATGGTTTTTAAATTGGCCGAACCGGAAACTATCATCAACTTTGAACCGGAAATTGACGACCTTATTGCCGAGCCCGAACCGGAGCCTGTTGTAAATGCTGATGACCATAAGACCGACGAATCAATAGAAGAGCAACTACGCAAATCGCGCGACCGCATATTGTAGCGCAAATAATCAATAACCTGTTTATCACCGGCAACAAAAGCGCCAATGCCTGCCATTGATTTTGCGAAAGTGCCAAAATAAACATCGGTACCTTCTATACAATTCTGTGCTTCATGCGTTCCGGCGCCGGTTTTGCCCATGGTACCAAAACCATGCGCGTCATCAACCAACATGCGGAAGTTAAATTTATCTTTTAATGCTACTATCTCTTTTAAT
>JABDBT010000115.1 GCA_013288465.1 Bacteroidota bacterium
AAAACAAGGTCATGGATGTTGGTAAGCCAATAGCCTGCCCCATAACCTGCGCCCGCTGGCTTTTGGCATAGCGTGTAAAATCGGGAATGTTGAGCGATAGGGTTGCCCAAAAGCCCACCATACCCGTTAACGATGGAAAAAAGAATGTCCAGAATTCGGTCGTGGATTTGAATTTTGAGGGTTGTGATAGTATTGGACCTAAACCGTGCCCGGCTGATATGGCCCAGCCCAATAAGGCCAACGCCGCTGCCGGCAAGAAAAAAGCTTTGAATACTAATAGTTTTTTGATGCTTTCGACCCCAAGGTAAACCACGTACATATTGATGAGCCAAAATAAAAAGAACATTAACGCGGGCCCGGTTTGTAACGACCACGATGCCGGGAATATCTGCGGGAGCGAATCAACAGACGGCAGCCATATTTTAACCATCTGGTATAGGGCAAAGCCGCCTATCCAGGTTTGTATGCCAAACCAGCCGCAAGCTATAACCGCGCGCAGCATGGCCGGTATGTTGGCGCCGCGTACGCCAAAACTCGCTCTTGCAAAAACCGGGAACGGGATACCGTATTTGGCGCCAGCCCTGCCATTTAATATCATAGGTATAAGCACAATGCTATTGCCTATTAATATGGTTAGGATTGATTGCCACCAGTTCATGCCGCCCTCAATTAACGAGCTTGCCAGCATATAGGTAGGGATGCATAAACTCATACTGATCCACAGGGCAGCATAGTTCCAGGTGCCCCAGGTACGCTTATTAAGCGGTATGGGCGCCAGGTCTTCGCTGTATAGCTGTAAGTCTTGATCAGGTATTGTTTTATGCATGTTTTACCAAGCTAACTTCGTTATTGTCGCTACAAAAGCGGGTGTCATGCTGAGCCGCGTCGAAGCATACGGGCAAAGGCCCTTACGCTCACCCTTCGACGGCGCTCAGGGTGACACCCCTTATTATCTTCTAATATACATATTCATCCGCAATACATATAGCTTGCGAAATAATTGCCAGCCCTTCATCAACCTGTTCTTTGGTAATGGATAACGGCGGCGCCACAAAAACATAGTTCCAGCGCACAAAGGCGTACATGCCTAATTCTTTCAGTTTAGCGGCAACTTTATTCATGATCGCCATTTCATCAGCCGTAGCATTGAAAGGCGCCATAGGTTCTTTGGTTTCCCTGTTTTTAACCAGCTCGAAGCAACCTAACAACCCTGTATTCCTGAAATCGCCAATACTTGGATGATCTTTTTTCATTTCTTCTGCCCGCTCATCAATGTATTTACCCATTGCAACAGCGTTTTCAATCAGTTTTTCATCCTCATATATCTTCAATACTTCAACACCCGCGGCACAGGTTACCGGGTGGGCCGAGTAGGTTAAACCCAGCATCAACGGCTTATCATCATAATGCGCGGCTATTTTATCTGATACGATCAATGCGCCTAATGGCAAGTAACCAGCGGTTATTCCTTTGGCAGTGGCTATCATATCGGGCACAACACCATGCACGTCAACAGCGAACCACTCGCCGCAACGGCCAAAGCCGCTCATTACTTCATCGGCTATCAATAAGATGCCGTGCTTATCACATAAGGCACGTACTTTTTTCAAATAATCGGGCGGGTATTTAATACAGCCCGATGAGCCGCTTTCGCCTTCCATTACAATGGCGGCAATATTTTGCGGGCCCTCAAACTCTACAACGCGTTCAATATGGCTCACACATTCGCGGTTACATGATGTGATTTCCTTACCCCACGGGCAACGATAACAATACGGGTCTTCAACATGGATCATATTGGGTGCTTGCTGTGAATCAGATTGCAATTTACGCGGATCGCCCCCGGCAGTCATAGCGCCATAAGATGAACCATGAAAAGCCCTGTACCTTGCAATTATTTTATGCCTGCCGGTGTATAACCTTGCCAGCTTTATAGCGTTTTCAATGGCGGTAGCGCCACATACGGTAAATAGCGTTTTGGTTAAGTTACCGGGAGATATTTCGGCTAATTTTTTTCCCAACTCGCCGCGCGCTTTGGTTACGCAACCCGGGGTAACATAGCTCACTTCCTGCATTTGTGCCACCACTGCATCTGTTACGCGCTGGTTGCCGTGACCGATGTTTACATTGATCAACCCTGACGAAAAATCAAGGTAACGTTTGCCTTCATAATCATACAGGTAAACCCCTTTGGCATACTTAACCGCTATTGGGTTAAGCCCTTTTTGTTTACTCCACGAAAACAGGGTATAGTCCTGGCTGTTTTTTATGATCTCTTCTGTTTCGCTTAGTGTTTCAGATGTTAACATTGTTGTTTGCTTTAATATTATAATTTTATCTACAGCCCCCTCTAAATCTCCCCCGGTAGGGGTGACTTTTGATTTTCTCTTCCACAAGCCTTATCTCTTATCATAAGATTTTAAAATCCCCCCTTTAGGGGGTTAGGGGGCTAGCTCATCCAGTTTACCCCAGCTTCGGGGTTCCATTTCACTGTTGTTTTTTTCAATTTTGTCCAAAATTCAATAGAGCTTCTGCCGGTTATATCCCCTACCCCAAATTTACTTTCGTTCCAGCCGCCAAATGAAAACGGCTCTCTTGGCACCGGTACGCCAACATTCACACCCACCATGCCGGCGCTGGCGTGATTGATCACATACCTTGCCGCGCCGCCGTTTTGTGTAAATACCGAAGCGGCATTGCCGTAGGGGTTATTGTTTTCAATAGCCAAAGCTTCTTCTAAAGTATTGGTACGCATAATGCTGATAACCGGGCCAAATATTTCTTCGCGGGCCACATCCATATCTGGTGTAACATAATCTATAACGGTTGGGCCAACATAAAATCCGTTTTCTTTTCCTTTAATAACGGTATTACGGCCATCCACTAAAATTTTGGCCCCTTGCTTTTCGGCGCTGGTAATATAACGTTCAATGTTTTCTTTTGATTGTTTGTTGATAACCGCGCCCATATTATCGCCTGTTACTATCTTTTTGGCTTCTGCTACAATTTGGTCAACAATATGATCCACCGCGCCTACAGCTACCATTGCCGATGCAGCCATACAGCGTTGCCCGCCGCAACCACTCATGGAGGCTACAACGTTTTGCGCCGTCATGCCGGGGATAGCATCAGGCAATACCAGCAGGTGATTTTTAGCGCCGCCCAAAGCAACACACCTTTTATAATTATAAGTAGCACGCCTGTAAACAAGTTTAGCCACTTTGGTCGATCCCACGAACGAAACCGCCTCAATACCGGGATGATCGCATATCGCCTCCACTATTTTACTGTCGCCATGCACCACATTTAAAACTCCATCGGGCAAACCGGCCTCCTTTAATAGTTCGGCTAAACGGCCAACACTCAACGGCACTTTTTCAGATGGTTTTATGATCATACAATTGCCTAAAGCAATGGCATTTGGTATGGTCCAGTTAGGCACCATGTTAGGGAAATTAAAAGGGACTATTGATGCTACCACACCCAATGGCGCGTATTCTGTACGGCACTCAATACCCCGGCTTACTTCCAACAATTCGCCCGATATTAACTGGGGCAACGAGCAGGCAAATTCAGTCAGTTCAATTGATTTTTCAATTTCGGCTACTGCTTCCGAATAAGTTTTACCGTTTTCTTCGGCAACAAGCCTTGATAATTCTTCCAGGTGCCGGTGCAGCAGCGTTTTATACCTGAAAAAAACCTGTACCCTTTCTTTTATAGGTGTATTTGACCAGCCTTTAAAAGCCGCTTTGGCCGCTATGACCGCCGCATCCAGGTCGGATGTGCCCGATACTGGGACTTTTGATAGCAAGCTGCCGTCAACAGGTGATATAACATCTATAAAATCTGTCGCCGAAGAGTCTGTAAACTGGCCGTTAACATAATTTTTAACCGGGGAGTATTTCATATATACTGTTTTTTTAATTGGTTGGTACCCGCCTTGTTTTACATAGGCGGTATCAGCAGCTATTATGCTAATATATTATTAATTATCGTATATAATCAATGTAGATTTTACAATAATGTTTGCCTTTTCAAATTCTTTTAAATAGAATCAAGAAAACAAATATTGCAAATATTTTGCGTTTTACTGCAAAATTGTTTTAAAATAAAATTTTTTTAATAGAATTACCTAAGCCCGCTCAGATCCGGCTGGGCTATTTTGAGTACTTTAAAGTACATATCGGTTTTGGTTTGGTAAACGCCCTCAATAAGCGCTATACGCTCGTTTACTACCTGCACCAGGTGGCTGTTATCGCGGCACATCACATCAACTTCCAGGTCAAAATCGCCGGAAGTGCTTGCTAAAAAGCTCACCTCCGGATATTCGAGCAGCTGACTGGCAACATATTCGATCATGTTTGCAGGACGAACAGAGATCTTTATATGGGCATAAGCATGAAACCCAACTTTATCAGGGTTTACCCTGCCCACTATCTGTATGGTTTTATCTTCGATGAGTTTGCCCGTGCGGGTGCGGATATTGCTGATAGAAACGCCCAGCTTCTCGGCCATAACAGTGAAGGACATACGCCCGTCTTTTTGTAATAGTTTTAAAATGGAAAAATCCAGTTCATCAAGTGAGCCATTGCCATGGTTAGATGCGTTCATGATAAGCGATCATTAAAATTAGGGATACAATTTTCAAATATGCTGAAGAAATTTGATTAGAACAATTAAAGATCATTTAATATCATGAAAATCGCTTTAAAGCCCGTCGGTCGTTTTACCCTATCGTCCTCCGTCCCTAAACTGTTTACCACAATTTTAAACTTAACAACAGCGTAACTTTAAAGAATTGATGACGCATTAACTTTACCATTAAGGCAAAAGGTGTTGCCGATAAACTATTTATCAACTAAAAAATAAACTATGGAAACTAATGCAAATGCACTAAACTGGTTTGAAATACCGGCAGAAGAAATTGAACGCGCGCAAGATTTTTATGAAGGCATTTTTGCCATGGAAATGGCGCCCATGCAGGAAATGATGGGTATGAAAATGGTAGGCTTCCCCATTGACATGAACAGCGGAAAAATCTCGGGCGCTTTGGTTGAAAGCGAGAACCACATACCGTCGGAAGAAGGCGCGATAATTTATCTTAACGCCAACCCCGATATACAAGCGGTGATAGACAGGGTTGAAGACCTGGGCGGAGAAATAACCTTGCCGCGTACGCAAATAAGCCCTGAAATTGGTTATATGGCTTTTTTTATTGATACCGAAGGCAATAAAGTTGGCCTTCATGCACAAAATTAAATAAACAGGGCAGTTCCCGGGGAAAGGGTTATTTATTCCGGGAACTGCCTTTTGTATTTTATAAGGATCGAAGAATTAAATCTTTTATAAATTTTGCCTTAGATTCTCCTAACTCATCCTCTTCCCCTTCAACAACTTATTACCTAGCGTTTAATTTATTATTAGAAATATTTGTAAATTTGAATATGGAAACGCTGATTATCAATATTCCCGAAAAGAAAAGCAACTTGGTAAAACAGATACTAAAAGGTTTGGGGGTTACTATACAGCAAATAGACAAACCAAACTTGTCTGACTACAAAAAGAAAATTGCTAAAATACCGGTCAGGTCATCAGTCAGGTCTCGTACATAACCTTCTTTTGCTTTATCCGCGACACCTAAATATAACTCAAACAATACCACCGAAGAAATATAGAGTTTTGT
>JABDBT010000116.1:0-837 GCA_013288465.1 Bacteroidota bacterium
GCGCGTCGCCTTTTTCGGCTTTAATACCTACATAGCCTGGGTGAACATTATAAGGTATGCTCACCTGGTTAATGCTGAAGTTGCCGCCAGGCTCAAATACTTTTACCATAAAGTTGGCTTTTAGCTGGCCGGGCGCCTGTTTTTCAACATTGATGTTCGCGTTTACAGCAGCATTTCCCTGCGCATCTAAACGCCCGTCAAAAACGCTTGATACCTGCGTATCAAATTGTAAGGTAGGGTCGTCAAAATTATAATCATCAAACCCCTTAAATTCCGTTTTTTGCGAGGATAAGAAAGCCTCAACGCTGGCTTTTAAATTTTGGGCGGTACCGCCAAACAGCCATTTGGCATTTAGGGTGCCCGTAGTGTTTTCGTCCTTAGTTAGCTCTGTTTGATTGCCAAAGTTTAAGTTCACCTTTAGCCGGTTGGGCATTATGGTTTCAACCTTAACCTGTTTCTCAAACGTGGCGCCGCCTACTTTTATCTTAACGTTCCAGTTACCGGTAATATCGGTGATTTGTGTAGCGAGGTGGAAACTGTAAAACCCATCAACAGATGCGGTGCGGGTAATCGTGCTGTACAACTGCCCGGTTGGATTATAAAAGTTTAATTCGACAGGGTGGTCCGGTGGTAATTTATTTTGCTTATCCTCTAAAATAAACGACATAAAAATACTGTCGCCGGGCCGCCATACGCCGCGCTCGCCATAAATAAAACCTTTTATTCCGCTTTGCACCTGCTCGCCGCCTACGTTGAAACGGGTTAACGGCAGGGCGCTCCCATCATCCAATTTCAGGTACCCGCGTTCGTCGCCCCGCTTGGCAACCAGTAAATAAG
>JABDBT010000116.1:847-5674 GCA_013288465.1 Bacteroidota bacterium
TTTTCGCTGCATATCAAATTTGGCCAGCCCGTAGCTATCTGATGTAGCCTTAAATATCACCTGTTTCTGGTAATCCAGTAGGTCGAGCTCAACGCCCGATAGTGGTTGCGCGGTTAAAATATCCGTTGCCACAACGATCATGCTGTTATCAGTGCCACGTTTGGCAATTAAGCCTATGTTTGACGCGATAACATTGCGTGTAGCCCACCGCTGTTTATTATAGTACGATTCGGTACAAGGGTCATCGCGGTCTTTCCAGTTGTACCCCGGCTGGTAGAAGTTGTCATATTTGGACCAGAAATCATCATCCTCGTCTATTGACGAACCGTTACCACTGCCGCCTTCTTCGCCCTCGCCATCATACTCGTCGCCGTCGCCGGTTGCATTGGTTTTAACCGGCCCTCCTGCTTTGCAGTTGTATAATGAATACGACTTGCGGAAGCCAATAATTACCCGGTAAATAGCGCCCGGTTCACTGCGGAACAGCTTATCAATATCCAGCATGAACCTTGTTTTTTTATTGAGGTTTACTGATTTATCGCCATCCAGCCTGATGGTTTTTTGTACAACTGGTTTGCCTACGCGGCGGAGCTCGTTATCGCCGTTAATATCATTGTTTTGAAAATACTGGGGCACATTATCTTCATAAATTTTCACAATGCTCACATCCACCGCATTTAGGTTAACGGCTTCAAAAGGCATTAATAATTTGCCCGAGCTGGGTAATATATCGCCCTTGCCGGGTATGGTAACAGCGGGCAGCGTGTTTTCAAAAAACACGTTGGCGGTATAGTTTTTAGCTATCTTTTGGTGCGATATATTTTCGATGCCCTGGTTTACAAAAACGCTGTAATTGCCATCCAAACGTTCGGTGGCATATACCTTTACCATGCTGCCCTCAATGGTGTATGAAGGTTCGGAAGTATTGCTGATGCCTATTAGCCCGTTCAGTTCCTGGCCAACCATTATGGCATCACTAAACTGCACCAGTACGTATTGTTCCTGGTCCTGCACGGCGCGGATGTTCAGCACGCGGAAATCGCCAATGGCGGGCACGTCAAACCTTTGTGTGCCTTTCTTATCCACGTTGAGGGCGCTGCCATCCCAGTTTACGGTTAGGAGGTTAACACCATCTTTTAAACGCTGCAGCCGGTCGATAGTAAAATTATGTGTATGCGTGTAGGCATTATGCTGCCAGCTGATGTGCACATCCGAAGCATAATTTACGCTGATTAGCTTTTCTACCTGGTCGGCTTTTTCGGCATCAGCGGTCTGTATGGTGCCGTCAAGCTTCATCATATCGGTTGACGTATGCGTGGCGGTTTGCAGCCCGTTAAAAGTTACGGTATAATCGGGCTTAATGGTTTGAAAAGTGAACTGGAATTTTTCATGCTGATCGTCTGTTTTGATCACTTTGCCCAGCTTAAAAACAGCGCTGTACGGCTTGTCGGCATCGAGCATCTTTTCGGGCTTAAACTCAATGGTGCGCGCGTCAACCCAATACGCTTTGCCTTTAACCGACGGAGATATGTCAAAAACACCTTCCGGGAGTTCTTCATTTTGCACATGCATCCCCTGTACCTGGCTGGCCAGCCGGATGCGGATGCTGCTTTCCTTTGAAATTATACCTGTTGTGTATGATTCGATATACTTGCTAAATGAAGTATCCAACGAACTTTTACTGCTTCGGTGATAAAAGTAATAAGCAGCCGAAGCGGATAAAACAATAAACAATAAGGCAGGCAAAATGCTCGCTTTTTTAAAAAGGGAGCTGTTAAATACAGGCATGATGGTTTTGGATTTTATGATGAAAATTAAAAAAAATTCATCATAAAAAAATAGTTCAGTAAATATTTATTTACTTTCCCCTAAATGAATAAGATAAACTACCATGTTGTGTTGCGGGAGCGGTTTTTAGTTCACTAAACTTAGCGGCTTTTATCGCTTCTTCACATTTATGTAAAAACACTTTGTTCCTGATGGAGGTGCCGCCATGGTTTACATGTGCCGAAATTACATTGCCTTTTTTGTCAATAACAAAATCAACTGTAATTGTCCCGGCTATATGGCTTTCATTATTAAACATAGGCTGAACAAGGATATTACGGCCGGCAGGGATATGATTAACAAACTCGTTTGAAGGTGTTTGTTGTGCGAAGCCGATAAGTGAGCTGCCAAACAGCAGGAAGCAGAAAAGTGCTTTAGTGGTGGTTTTCATAATATTGAGTTTAGTTGTGGGTTGTAAAAATTAACCAACAAATAGCCAAAATGTTTTTAAGCACCGTACCCGAGGATGATGGATTTAAATTATACGCCGCCGCTTATTTCTCTCCCAACGCAAAACAAACATACTCATCGCCCGATTTACTGCCGGTTTTACCGCCCCCGCAGGCTATGATCACATATTGTTTGCCATTAATGGCGTAGGTTGCCGGGGTGGCATAACCGGCTGCGGGTAATTTTGCTTCCCAAAGTTGTTTGCCGGTGCGTTTATCAAAAGCCCTTATCTTTTCGTCTTTAGTAGCGGCTACAAAAACAAGGCCGCCCTTAGTTACCAGCGGACCGCCGTACAACTCGGTACCGGTAATAGGGATACCCTTTTTGGTTAACTCCGTGTACTCGCCCAAAGGCACTTTCCACAACAACTTGCCCGTAGTAAGATCAACGGCGTCAAGGCTTCCCCATGGCGGTTTAATGCCGGGGTAACCAACCTTATCAAAAAAACGTTTATAGCCATCCATGGTATAAGGTATTGGTTTTGCATTTTCCGGTTCTTTGGCCATTGCTGTAACCGGCTTGGTATTATCCTGTAAGTTCAATAAAAAGGCCAGCAAGGCTTTCTTGTCGCCGGGAGCTATCTGCTTAAACGCCGGCATCATATTGCGCCCGTTTTCAATTATCCCACCCAGTTGTTGCCCGTTATACTTTTTTCCGATGTTTACCAGCGCGGGGTAGGCTGTTCCATTACCCTTTAAATCCTGCCCGTGGCAGGATATGCAGTATTTATTATAAACCACATGGCCCATCCCGCTTAAAGTATGGTTATCTGTTACTTTAGGCACGTCTATCATCACCTGCACCCAGGGCAGTTCGGTATTGCTGATGTACATAATTTTCGATTCGGGGTCAACTGCCGCCCCGCCCCATTCGCCGCCGCCGTCAAACCCGGGGAATATCCAGGCTCCATCCTTGCCGGGCGGGGTAAACATCGTATTGTACTTTACTTTCTTATATTTCTCCAGCATATCCCGGTGTGTTTCGGGGCTGATATCGGTCACATCCTCCGGGCCAAAATGCTGGCGGGCAAATGGCTGCGGTAATGTTGGTATGGGCTGTGTTGGCCAGGGGTGCTCGCCGGGCAAAGCGTTTTGCGGCACCGGCTTTTCTTCAATCGGAAATATGGGTTTGCCATTGGCACGGTCGAACATAAATATATACCCATGCTTGGTTATCTGCGCAACCGCGTCAATGGTTTTGCCGTTATGGGTTATTGTTACCAGATTTGGGTTGGCGGGCAGGTCGCGGTCCCATAGGTCGTGGTGTACCACCTGGTAATGCCAAATGTATTTGCCTGTAGCGGCATCCAGCGCCACCAGCGAATTGGCATACAGGTTAGCCCCCTTGCGGTTGCCGCCATAAAAATCGCCGCCGATGGAGCCTAAGGGTATATAAACTATGCCCCGCTTTTCATCGAGTGCCATACCGGCCCAATTATTTGCCCCGCCCAAACGCTTCCATGCGGTACTATCGGGCCATGTTTCAAAATTCTTTTCGCCCGGGTGCGGTATGGTGTGAAATATCCACCTCAGTTTGCCGGTAAGCGCATCATAACCGCGGATATGGCCGGGCGCGGCATCTTCCGATTCACCAACCCGCGCACCAATGATCAAGATATTGTTATAGATAATGCCCGGCGTAGTGCCCGAAACAAATGAACCGGTTTTGCGCCCCAGGTCTGCTGTCAGATCAATATAGCCGCCTTTACCAAAACTTTTAATGGGCTGGCCATTATTGGCATCAATGGCATACATTTTTGAGCCAACACTGTATAAAATGCGTTTATTATTGCCGCTTTTATCCGCCCAATAAACCACGCCCCGGCATACTTTATAACCAGCCGCCGGGTCGTTTTTTATGGAATCGTTTTGCGCAGCCGGATCAAATACCCATTGTTGAATGCCCGTTGCAGCATCCAGGGCAAATAGCTTTAACTTAGGACTGGCGCCGTACAGCACGCCATTAACCATAATAGGGTTACACTGGTTTTGGCTGTGGTTGTTAATATCCTTATCATGCGAGCTATAGGTCCAGGCTACTTTAAGTCCGCTAACATTTGCCGGGGTAAGCTGGGTGTTTGCCGAATACCTGTTGCCGTCTTTTGCTCCGGCGTAGGCGCCCCAGTTTGTATAAGTGGCGGGAGTTTTTGGCCGGGGTTTATTACAGGAGGCTATTATACTCAAAGTAAATAACAATAATAAGAGCTGATGTTTCCGTAAAGGCATTTATAAGCAGGTTAATGGATTAAAGCTAATGGTATTATATTAAAAACAAAAAATATAAAAAGAACTGCCCTAACTAATGGGTTTATATTCTATCAGCAAATCAATTTGGCTAACCATCTGGTTAAAAGATAATTAACCAGATATATCAGTTGCACTCATTTATATTCGTATTTCAAGGAGGTTATATTTCTTTAAATATGTGGCTGTACTGCTTTCTTTTGCCTATCCATTAAGCCCATTGCTTACCCGGAATTATAACCAGTTATATTAACGTTTTTAACGATTGAATAATAGAAAATATACAGTAAAAAGTGAAAGAAAAAGG
>JABDBT010000117.1 GCA_013288465.1 Bacteroidota bacterium
CAAAACGTATTTTTTCAACAAACTTGTTGTTCTTGATAATGAGTTCGGCCAATTCATTTTCTAATGCCGTTGGCGCACCGAACGACATGCCGTTTTGCATCACTTCAATTACCTTTTCGCGGACTTTAGCGTTATTATGCCCCAGAATGAGCGGGCCCCATGAGCAGCAGAAATCAATAAACTGGTTATCGTCCGCATCCCAGATATGGCAGCCATCGCCTTTTTTAATAAATAGCGGCGTACCATAAACCGACTTAAAAGCCCTTACCGGCGAGTTAACCCCACCCGGGAAAAACGTTTTAGCCTTAGCATATAACTCGGCAGATTTTTCCCTGCTGATATCCGGTTTACCCGTAGTATTTACCGGCAGATCATCATCATTCGAAAATATTTTCTTTATTGAATCAAGCATACTTTTAGTCGATGGACCATAGTCGATAGTCCATGGTTTTTTACTTATTATCTTTTTTTATTAGAATGAACATACTCTATGGACTATCGACCATGGACTATGGACTTCTTTACAACCATTTATTCTCCAACACCTCTTTAGCATGATACGTTAATATCGCGCTGGCGCCTGCACGGCGGATACCGGTTAGTACCTCGGTAATTGCACGCTGCTCATTTAGCCAGCCTTTTTGTATGGCTGCTTTGATCATGGCATATTCGCCGCTAACGTTATATGCCGCTACAGGCAGTTCGGTATTGTCTTTTATCAATTTTATCACATCCAAATATGGCAACGCAGGTTTCACCATTAAAAAGTCCGCGCCTTCCATTTCGTCCAGTTCAGCTTCAATTAAGGCTTCGCGCTGGTTTGCAGGGTTCATTTGGTATGTTTTTTTATCGCCAAATTTGGGCGCCGAATTTAATGCATCCCTAAACGGGCCATAAAAAGCGCTGGCATATTTAGCCGAGTACGACATGATAGATACATTGGTAAAACCATTATCGTCCAACACCTGTCTTATATACCCCACGCGCCCATCCATCATATCCGACGGCGCTATAATATCAGCCCCGTTTTGTGCATGTGCCAAAGCCATTTTGCCTAAAACTTCCAGCGTTTCGTCATTCAGTATCTCGCCCTTTTCATAAATACCATCATGGCCATCGCTGCTGTAGGGGTCCATCGCCACATCAGTAATAACGCATGCTTCAGGGAAATTATTTTTTACATCACGTATCGCGCGCAGGTATAAACTTTCCTCGCGGTAGCTTTCGGTGGCATATTTATCTTTTAATGCTTCATCAATATTAGGGAACAGGTCGAAAGAGTTTAAACCAAGTTTCAGGCAGCTCTCTACCTCGCGCAGCAAATTATCGATCGAATACCGGTAAATACCCGGCATGGATGTTACTTCTGTTTTTCGGTTAATACCCTCAACAATAAACAGCGGGAATATCAAATTAGCCGCGCTAACATGCGTTTCCTGCACCATTTGGCGGATAACCTCGCTTTTTCTGTTTCTTCTTGGTCGTTGCAACATATTGGTCAATGGACCATGGTCAATAGTCCATGGTTATTTTACATTTTTTAAAGTCTATGGACTATTGACCATCGACTATGGACTTATAGTCCGAACACCGCCTCTGCCAGCCCCACTTCATCGGGCGAGAAAGGCAGTATATATTTAACACCCATTTCGTCGAATTTTTTGCCGGTTGATTTACCTATCGCGATCACTTTTTGATAGGGGTCGAGCAAGTTTTCGGTAAAATACGCATCCACGTTCGACGGGCTGGTAAATACCAGCACATCGGCTGTGCTTAATTCTATATCTTCTTCCATTACCGTTTCATATATCGGCAGGTCGATGATTTTTGTATCAGGCGATAATAGCTGTTGGATGCTCCGCATGGAGTTTTCGGCCCCCGGAAATAATACCGTTGTGCCGTTGGCTAATTTGGCGAATTCGGCAGCTACTTCGGCCGAATCGATACCCACGCCTGTATAATCGGTAAAATGCCCCTTGCGGCGCAGCATTTCTTCCGACCCTGCACCCATCACGCCAAACTTTACGTCTTTTGGTAAATAGGGCTCTAACTGGAAAAAATACTCCACCGCGTTTTTACTGGAGAAAAATACCCAGTCCACATGTTTTAATATATATGGGTCGAGCTTGGTAATTACCGGCACTGTGCGGATAAGCGAACGTGCTTCTATATTAATTTGATGCTTAGCTAATGCTTTGCGGAAATAACTTTGTTCAGAAATATCGCGCGAAATAAATACGCTTTGCGGAAACTTGCGTTCCTTGTCAAACTTTTCAACAACCTTTTCGGCCTGTTCCCTAATGATTTATCAATAAAATCCAATATCTGCTCTTTAGTAAGCGACCGTTTCTAAATATAACCTGTCAGGGAAATCTTCGCCGGTATCGGCCTTTGAAGTAAACACCTGGAACTGACCGTTTTCGCGGCGACAATAACAGCCTAAAGGCAAATGGCAGCCACCGCCAAAAAGCGTTAACACCTTCCGTTCAACCGCTAATTCTTCAGCAACGTTGGGGTGGTTTAGTTGTTGCAGGGCCTCAAACAATTCCCTGTCAGCCTCCCTAATTTGGATAGCCATAACACCCTGTGCAGGGGCAGGTATCAATTCGTTTGGCGTTAATTCTTCCACATGCAGATCGCTCAGGTCCAATCCCAGGCGCGAAACACCTGCTTTGGCTATCATGATGGCATCGTATTTTTCGTCGCGCAGTTTTTCAATGCGAGTAGGCACGTTGCCGCGTAACTCTTCTATTTCCAGGTCAGGGCGATAAGCCAATAATTGCGCTTTGCGCCTGTTGGACGAAGTGCCCACAATAGCGCCATATTTTACCGATAGCTTTTGATGCACATCCACACAATCCTTCAATATCAGCAGCAACTCGGCAGGGTTTTCCCGCTCAGATACCGCGGCAATTATTAATCCCGGTGGATTTTCTGTAGGCAGGTCCTTATGTGAGTGTACGGCCAGGTCAATAGTGCCGGCTAATAGTTCTTCTTCCAGTTCTTTGGTGAAAAACCCTTTGCCTTCCAGCTTATCAAAGCTTAAATTGAGGATGCGGTCGCCCTGTGTTTTAATGATCTTTAATTCGGCGGTAATGTTAATAGCAGCCAGGCTATCTTTTACAAAGTTAGCTTGCCAAAGCGCCAGGTCGCTGCCGCGTGTTCCTATAATTAAGGTTCTGTCCAAAGGGTAATTTATTTGCAATCGCAAATTTAACTTTTTAGATGTATGGTTGTAGCATTAATTGAGGATATGAAAATGGGGTGACTTATATTAGTAATTAGTTAATTGGAGATTAGTGATTAGGAGCGGTTGGAAACTAATTAAAATAAAAATGTTTATAGAAATGGCTTGTTGTACCATCAACGTAAATAATATCACTGTTTATTGTATTGTTCGAATTATAAATGAACTTTTCGATCATCTGACGTTTATCTGTACTAACGCTTCGCCTATCCTCTTCAAGAGTTGTTGTACGGGTAACTATCTGTTTGTAATTATTGTATTTAATTTTCTCGAAAAACTCAATATTGTCACCATATTGTATAGTCACTGTTCGTGTGTTTTGTTCCGGGTTATATTCAAAATTATAACTATGATCGCGATCTCTTCGGTCCTCGATAAAGTCAATTTTTGCCAGGATGCCTTTTGAATCATAAAACAATAAATTCTGTGTTACAAATTCTTCTTTATTTACCTTTAATAAAACTTTAACAAGTCTTCCGAAATCATCATAAACGTTCTTTAACGTTTTTACTGTTGACGATCCAGGACTATTTGTTAAAGTGTACACAATTCTGCCCAGGCTATCATAACTAAAAACGTAATTAATAATAGGTATTCTAAAGCCGAAATTGTTTGAGGCTTGATTATCAACAGCAGATATTTTCTCCGTTAATTGGTTAAGTTTATTATATGTGTAAGTATCTTGTGATAGTAAAGTATTCTTTTTGTTAACTTTTCGTACCTCAACTATATTACCATTCCCGTCAAAAATGTAATTTTCTGCAAATAGGAATATAGAATCGGTCTTACCTTTTTTGTTGGTGGTATATTCATAGACTTCCTGTCTTTTAACCTTATGCAGTTGGATAATTTTATCAGGCAAATAATCATAAGAAATAACTCCTGTGTATTCCTGAGCAAATGCGCTTGTACAAGAAAAAACGCACCAAAACAGCACAATGAATTTCATAAAAGGCCCAATAGCTTTACTCCATGATTTATTCATCAAATTAAGTTTATGATTCAAATATAATATTATGGCTGATTATTTCAACCACTCCTTATAAACAGGGTACAAGTAAAGAAGATTTAACCCCAACTACAAACATTTGGTTATACAGCTGTCTGTAAAGACACGGACAGCGAAAAAAATAAGTTTTTGCTTAATTATTATTGATCATTATATCCTTCGCCATGATCATGGGCACGCTGATATATTTCTTTTCCATGTAGTTGATCACTTTCTCCAATACCTCGCGGCTTTGCTGATCCATGCCCTGCACTTCTTCGGCAAAAACGCTGTTGATGGCGGTATTACGGATCTCTTTTATTTTTTCGGGCACCTGGCGCATGGCCAGTTCAATACGGCGTTGTTTTAACATGGTTAAAAACTCGGCTATATTTTGCTCGATGATAGCTTCGGCATGTACCAGTTCCTGGTAGCGTTCCTGCAAATTCTTTTTGGCCACTTCGTTTAAGGAATGCACCTCAATAAAATTCACCGGGAATTGCTCCAGTACTTCGGGAGCGGTATCGTTTGGAACGGCAAGGTCAACTATAGTTTTGCGGCCGGTTTCGCCATTTAACAGGGATGCATAAATTTCGGCAGTTATAATAGGCTCAACTGATGATGTGCAGGTAATAATGGCATCAAAGCCTCTTTTATAGTTGCTTAAAGCCTCAATGGTAAAAGCTTCGCCGCTAAGATCGGCAGCAAGTTTTTGCGCTTTTGATATGGTACGGTTAAAAACAGTAAAGTTGGAGAACTTATGTTTTTGCAGGTACTTTGAAATATTGCGGTTGGTTTCGCCTGCGCCGATAATTAAAACACGGGCATTTGAACATAATTTCAGGTCTTTCAACTTACGGTAAGCTAATGATACTACCGAAATTGGATTTTTTGAAATATTGGTATGGGTATAAACTTCTTTAGCGGTCTTTACAATACAGCTCATAAACATACGCAGGCAATCACCGGTAAGGCCGGCTTCACGACAATCTTCATAAGCTTTACGTAACTGCGCTAAGATCTCCTTTTCGCCAACAATAAGGCTTTCGAGCGAGCAGGAAGTACGCAGTAAATGGTTAAGGGCATCCTGCCCTTCATAAATGCTGGCCGATTCAAGAAAAATGCCCAAATGAATGGGACAAAGCCCAATATCAAGCGTTTCAATAAACTTTTGGGCAAATGCTTTGTCAACTTCCTGCGGAGTTACCATAATAAATTCTACACGGTTACAGGTAGCCAGGTAAAACATTTCTGAAATACCAAAGATCGACTTAACGTGTTGAAGCTTACCTATCAGATTCTCCTGGCATATCACCAACTTACCCAACTCCTTCAGCTCAATCTGTTTGTGTGTAAAAGCAATTACTTT
>JABDBT010000118.1 GCA_013288465.1 Bacteroidota bacterium
GATGCTCACAAACGCCACCTTACCATCCTGCGGCGCAATTAATGTGTAATCCCCTGTTAAACCATTAATAACAGCCAGCGCCTGACCTTTTTTTACGCTTTCGCCTTTATTCACCAAAACTTTAGCTATCCTGCCTTCAAAACCGGCAATAACCGGCGCGGCATAGCCCTGTGACTCAATTTTCAGCGCCCCCTTTATCGTATCCGGGTAACGCACCAAAACCGAAATACCAACCACCATGAGCAGTATGCCAAAAAACAAGGTGATGCCCCACCGCAGTATCCAACTGGGTACCTTGGTTATGATCTCCTGCATATCCTCGGTATGGCGGTCGGCAGGTAGTTCTTCGTTTATGGTTATTGTTTCTTTCATGTCCTATTTGATTTATCGCTTCAATAAGCCCCCTCTAAACTGCGTAGCCTTCATGAACACCTTTAAAAACTAACAACTTGTGAATAATCTCCCCCGGTGCGCCACCGCTAAAGCTAAAGCGGCACGCGGTTGTGGAGACTTTTCCCGGCGCTCAATGCCCTACTTACCGGGCAAGACCATTAACTTAATAACTCACCACCTTCCCAACCCTCTTTCCGCTCAGCGAAGAGAGGGTCGCCCAGCGTAGCGTCGGCGGGGTGAGTAATCGCCGATATGCTGCGCCTCATATCATTGCAGTGAACGAAGCGTCGGCCATGCAAGTTCGCCGCCTGTCGTGTAGAGATTGCCACGCTATCGCTCGCAATGACGCTCGGAGAGGGGCCTGCAAACCGCCCACTGCAAACTGCTCTCTCCACTGCCACCCTATAATTCTCCCCCTTTAGGGGGCTGGGGGGCTCACTTCGTGCGCCATAGCTTTAGCGACGGCGTCACATCCCCAACTCCAACTGGTTCTTCACCAAGCCATAGTACTCGCCCCTCAAAGCCGTTAGCTCATGGTGTGTGCCCTGCTCAATAATTTTACCCTTGTCCAGTACAATAATATTATCCGCGTTGCTAACCGTGCTTAGGCGGTGGGCAACCACCACTACCGTCCTCCCGGTAAAAAACTCCTCCAGGTTATCCATAATTATCCGCTCGTTATTGGCATCGAGCGCGTTGGTGGCCTCGTCAAAAAACAGGTAATCGGGGTTTTTATAAACCGCGCGGGCAATCAGCAACCGTTGCTTTTGCCCCTGGCTTATGCCGCTGCCTGCCGAACCTATTTTGGTGTACAGCCCAAACGGTAGTTCCTCAATAAAATCCTGTATGTTGGCAACCTTAATGGCCTGTTGCAGTTTTTCCGGGTCGGGGTATTCATCGCCAACGGCAATGTTGTTTTCAATCGTGTCCGAGAAGATAAACCCATCCTGCATTACCGTGCCGCAGGCGCTGCGCCAGGCTTTAAAGCTAAGCTGGTTAAGGTTAGTTGCGCCCACCCGCAATTCGCCTTTTTCCGGCTCATAAAAGCGGAGCAGTAACTTTAGTATCGTGGTTTTTCCACTGCCGCTCATGCCCACAATAGCGGTGGTTTTACCCTGCGGAATAACCAAATTAATGTTTTCCAAAACCGGGTCGTTACCCGCGCCGGGGTAGGTAAAGGTTAAATTTGTGATGCTGATGCTTTTGTTGGCGGGCAGTGTATGTATCCAGTGCTTGTCAATAGGTTCCTCATCGGGCAGCTGGTGTATCTCGTTTAAACGCTCTAAACTTATTTTGGCATCCTGGTAGGCTTGCACAAAGCCCAGCATCTGCTCAATAGGGCTGCTTACCTGCCCTACAATATATTGTATGGCCATCATACCGCCCAGGGTTAGCTGCCCGTCAATAACCGCCTTTACGCTTAAAAAGGTGATGAGTATGTTTTTGGCCTGGTTAATAAACATACTGCCGCCCTGCTGGTACTGGCTCAGCGCCAGGTTTTGTACTTTGTATTTAAACAGGCGCGCCTGTATATGCTCCCAGCCCCAGCGTTTTTGCTGCTCGCAGTTGTTCAGCTTAATCTCCTGCATCCCGTTCACCAGTTCCACAATATTGCTTTGGTTACTTGATGAGTTATCAAACTGCTTGTAGTTCAAAGCCCTGCGGTGTTTTAAAAACATAGTTATCCAGCCTGCATAGGCCAGGGTACTTATTAGCGATACCATAAAAATAACCGCGTTATAATACACCAGTACAAAGGTGAACACCACCAGGTTAATAATAGAAAACAATGTGCTTAGCGTAGTGCCGGTTAAAAAGCTTTCAATCTTTTGCTGGTCGCTCATGCGCTGCATAATATCGCCGGTGGTTTTGCTTTCAAAAAAACTAACCGGCAGTTTCATCAGCTTGATCAGGAAATCAGTAAGGATAGAAATATTGATACGCGTACTGATATGCAGCAATATCCAGCTCCGTATAAAATTAACGCTCGTGCTGCCTATAAACAGCATCACCTGTGCTATCAATATCAAATAAACAAAATTAATATTGCGGGTATTGATGCCAATATCAACAATGCTTTGCGTAAGGAACGGCGTAACCAGCGAAAGCAGCGTACCAATGGCCAGCCCGAACACCAACTGGATAAATAACCGCTTATAAGCATAAAAATACCTCAGGATAGATAGCCACGATAGCTTGCCATTCTTTTCATCCTCCTGTTCATAAAATTTTGGTGTTGGGCTGATCAGCAGGGAAATACCCTCACTCATTGCTGCATGGCTGAACCATTGCTTTTTGAATCCTTCTTCGGTTAGGGTGACTAAGCCGCTGCCGGGATCGGCCAGGTAATATTTTTTTGTAGCGTTCTTCGTGCGCCATAGCTTCAGCGACGGCGCATTTATTTTATACAGCACTACAAAATGGTTTTGCCGCCAGTGCAGTATGCAGGGCAGCTCGGCCTTGTTAAGCTGCTCAAGGCTTAGTTTAACCCCGGTGGTCCTAAAACCTATCTTTTCAGCAGCCTCGCTTATAGCCAATAAATTTACCCCGCCACGGTTAATGTAACACAATGTCCTTAATTTTTGAATGCTTAGTGTGCGGCCGTAATACCTGCATACCATACGTAAACACGTAGGGCCGCAGTCCATTTGGTCTTGTTGTTTATAGTAGGGAAATTTCAAGTTATAAATATAATATTATCGTTTCGTTGGCGAAGTAAATTCTATAGTTCAACTTTAGTATCGCATACAGGTATAATATATTATACCGCCATCATGGGTTCAGGGTTAACCTGGCTCACATTTACTTTTTTATGAAACAATAAATATTCTTTAACAATAGTCAAACAATGCTCCACCGAAGTCTTATCTGTATGCAAGTGCAAATCGGGCATTAAAGGTGGTTCGTATGGGCTACTAATGCCTGTAAAGTTTTTAAGCTTGCCGTCAATAGCCAATTTGTAAAGCCCTTTGGTATCCCGCTTTTGGCAGGTATTAATACTGGAATCGGTATAAACTTCCATAAAATTATCAGTGCCTATCAAGCTTTTGGCTATTGTCCGGTCATCAATAAAGGGTGAAATAAACGAAGCAATTACTATTGTGCCCGCATCATTAAACAGCTTGCATATTTCAGCTACGCGGCGGATATTCTCGGTACGATCCTCGTCCGAGAAAGTAAGGTCACTATTGATGCCCAGCCTTGTATTGTCGCCGTCAAGTATATATACCCGTACTCCCTGTCCAAACATCCATGATTCCAGCTCAGATGCAAGCGTTGATTTTCCGGAGCCGGACAAGCCTGTTAACCACAATGTGAATGAACTATTGCAGTTAAGGCTCTCCCGGTCTTGTCTTGTTACCTTCCCGGTTTGCTTAAACAAATGTGGTTTATTTTCTCTTTTGATAAGTTTGTTCTGATGAAACCTTGAAGGAAGCCCCAATTTAATGCCTTGCCAAAGCCTTTCGTGACCATAGTATAACAACATTTTGGTCAATAGTTCGGTACCACCTATTTTTACACCAAAGCTTAAGTTGCCTGTAATAAGCCATCCTAAAATCACTGTATCAATAGAGCCAATTATTCGCCATGATATAGTTTTTAGGATGTTCCGCTTAATAAGCGGGTCAACTTTATATAATTTAAGTACAATATCAGTGATCATAATTTTCGTCTTAAAATTTAATTTTCTACAATACAATAGGTTGATTAGGTGATGCCGGTGTTTTTTATGAGCTCCACTCAGGTATTTCATAACCTAAAAACTCAAACAATTTTTGGTTAAATGGCCGATAAAACGCGGTCAAAATTTCTTTGGCTTCATCATCAAATGCCTCTACCGTATATTCCCTTTTATTTGCAATCACGTTTGGCAATGCTTCTTTTTCCTGTCCCAAAAAAGCCAGAATATTATTCAATTCATTTTCAGGGTTGTCGCGCCAACGTTCCATGATAGTAATATAGATTTGTGACCGGTGATAATAATTTAACAATTGAGTTATTTGATGAACATAAACCCCACGCAACAAAAAGCCGTCAAACGCTTCTATAGTATCAAAAATGTCGGGGGCATCCTGCCGTTTTTTTTCAATAATTCCGAATTCAGTTTTAATATTGGTTAAAAAATCTTTATCATGTCCCCAATCCCAACGGGTTGAATCCGGTAATACCTGCTTATAGTGATTATATTGACTGAACGCGCGGTAAACAGGGTCCCGGATACAAATGATCAGTTTGGCGTTTGGAACGATTGTATGGATGCGTTTAAAGCAGTATATGCCGGGAAGATAATTAGGTGAGGAATCTAAAAACATACCGGTCGAACCCATAAAATGCGAAAAGTACCAATCAAGCCCGTTCTTCCATTTTTTGATATGACCGAAAAAATTAACTTCTTTTATCGGCCTGTTATTTTGAACAGGCCCGTGGATATTGGGATGAGCAATTAAGTTTGCATGTAGCGTAGATGTTCCGCATTTTTGCACGCCCATGATAATGGCGTTTGGCGGATTCATAAATCCAATAACACGTTGAATAAAGTAGGATACCAGATCGCTTTTTTCGGGCGTTAGGGCTAGGTGCTGGTTAATTGCTGTAGTAACCTGGTGATAAACTGTGGTTGGGGATGGTGCTTCTTCTGCCCCGTTTAACGCCTCGGTGCAAATGGATAGCCACTTTTTCATCCAGCCCGGTAAATCTGCCGGGGTGCCGGCACCCATTATATCACGGGTTATAGCCAATAAGGTTTCCTTTTGCTCCTCAAACTTGGCGTGGAACTCCATTTTATCGATTAGAAAATTGTCGGTTGCTTCTGCTGCGAGAAACTCTTCGGAGGGGGCATCGCTTACGGTCTCGAACCTGCTTGCTTCGGATTGCGCTGAATCGCTGAACTGGATAGCAGGTTTCAACGTCATGATAAACTCCGGATTAACGCTGCATAGCATATTTATCAAACCCACTTGCAGGTAGAACGCAAAGGTTAATATCAATTCATCATCAATCACATCATCCTTTAGTGCTTCCGGGATAATCTGAGAAAAACCGGTTGAAAACGCAAAATCCTGTTCGCCA
>JABDBT010000119.1 GCA_013288465.1 Bacteroidota bacterium
CAGTTGCTTTTTTGAAATTAACAAATGCAGAAGATGCAATAGCGGTTACAGCTAATACACCCGCAATGATAAATATTTTAGTGGTTTTCATTTCTTTACCAATTAATTGTTGATATATACGCAATTGGTCGTTGCGGCAGATCAAACCTTACAATAAATTTAATAATTTTATTTGGTTGAATTTATATTGTAAGGTTTTCTGCTATTTTACGACTAACGAGTATCCGCATATAGATAAATTAAACAATGGTACTATCCAATCCATTAGTAAACCCGCATAAATGGGTTGAAAAACATGCCGATTACCTGTACGCCTACGCCATAACCCGCATAAAGGATGAAGAGCATGCACGCGACCTGGTGCAGGAAACCTTTTTAGCTGCTTTGGAAAGGGCAGATAAATTTGAAGGGAAAAGCTCGGAACGTACCTGGCTAACCGCCATTTTAAAGAATAAGATCATTGATGTTTACCGCAAAAAATCTTCGGGATTGATTACCGATGATATTGCCAAAGCAGAACAGGAACAGCAGGATTTTTTTGAAGCCGACGGTCATTGGAACCCTGAGCGCAGACCAAAGGTGTTTGGGATAGAGGATAATGACCCTTTACATGATAAGGAGTTTAACCGCATACTGCAGAGCTGTATGCAAAAGCTGCCGGCGCTATGGCTGGCGGTTTTTACCATGAAACATATAGACGATGAGCCCACGGCGGCTATTTGTTCGGAGCTTAAAGTTTCGGATTCGAATTTTTGGGTGATAATCCATCGTGCTAAACTTAACCTGAGGGCCTGCCTTCAAAAAAACTGGATTTAAAATGAATCAGCTAAAAAAGATACAATATAATTGTAAACAGGCTACTTTTCTGATCGAGAAAAGACAGCTCAGCAAGCTTACCTTTCGTGAGGTGATTGAATTGCGTATTCATTTAGCCGGGTGTTCGGTTTGTAAATTATATGATAAACAAAGCCAGATGATTACGGCTATGGTGAAGCAGCTTTTTGATCATTCAAATAAAAATGAAATCAAACTGGATGATAGTTATAAAAAGGAATTGCACGACCTTATTGAGGACGAAATAAATAAAAGTTAATTTTTTGTAAGGATTGGGTTTGGTTACCGACTAACCTCCAAAAACCACACATGAAAATTAAAAATGTAATTATGAAATCAATGATGTCAAAAACTCTGATCGCAGCTGTTGTTGCTGTTTGTTTTAGCTTAACCTTGCAGGCAAAACCTATTAATGCCAGCCTAAGCGATACTACCAAAAAAGACAAGATGAAAATGGACAAAATGGACAAGATGAAGATGGACAAGAAGATGGATAAGATGGAGAAAAAGATGGACAAGAAAAAAATGGCTAAAGACACCGGCAAAATGCAAAAAATGAGCAAAATGTAATTCGTGTTGTTGATAAGGAGGGGATGCTTTTATCCTCTCTTTATTTTACCCATTACGATTAATCCTGCATCATTAACAAACCCATAACATGAAAAAAAATATACTTATAGTTGCGCTCCTGTTGATTGCATCAACCTTGTTTGCCCAAACCGGCCTTAAAGATGGCGACCAGGCACCAATGTTTACTGCTGCAGATAATGCCGGTAAGACTTTAGACCTGAAAACGCTGCTTAAAACACATAAAGCCGTAGTGCTGTTTTTTTACCGGGGGCAGTGGTGCCCATATTGCAACAAACATATTGAGCAGTTGCAGGATTCGTTGCAATTATTGACAGCCAAAGGGGCTTATGTTATTGGCGTTACGCCCGAAACCAATGAAAATATTAAAAAAACCATTGGTAAAACGCATGCTTCGTTTTCAATTATACAGGATAAAGGCTACCGGATCATGAAAGACTATAAGGTTAATTATGTACTGGACGATGCCATGGTTTCTAAATACAAAAACTACGGCATTGATCTCGATCAAAACAACGGCAATACCGACCATGTATTACCTGTACCCGCAACTTATGTTATTGATAAAAGCGGCAAACTGATATTTGTGCATTTTGACAAAGACTATAAAAAACGCGCTTCGGTTAAGTCGATATTGAATGTGCTGTAATTGACTTTAAATGTAGCTGATATTTACCGTTGTTGCCGATACGGACAAATGTAAATTCCTGCCTAAGATCAAAGCCCGGTTATCGGGTACGTGCCCTGCCGGGAAGTCAAAGCATACCGGAAAATTATAATCGCTAACAATAGCGGTAATAATTTCGGGCACGGTTTGGCCAAAGGGGATGTCATTATCCTTTATTTCGGAAAAACCGCCAACTATTAAACCGGCCAGGCCGGCCAATTTACCTGCCCGTTTTAAGGTGTATAGCATGCGGTCAATAGCATACAGATATTCGCCTACATCTTCAATAAACAGTATTTTACCGGTATAATCCATATCCGACGCCGAGTTTATTATAGCCACCAGCAGACTCAAATTGCCGCCAATTAAAATACCAGTTGCATCTCCTTCGCGGTTTAAAATTTCGGGCTTTAGCGCATATTTTAAATCCTCGCCAAACAAAGCTTTTCTAAGCGATTCGAGCGACTTTGCAGATGCATCTGGAATGTTTACCGGCATTTGTCCGTGGATGCTTTGCACGCCATAATTAGCCAGCAAATGGGCGTGTATAACGGTAATATCACTAAAGCCAATGAACCATTTTGGATGTTGGGCAAAATGGCTGAAATCAACCCGGTCAATAATTCGGATGGTTCCATAACCGCCGCGCGCGGCTATAATGGCTTTAATACTATCGTCATCAATGAAGCGTTGCAGGTCGCGGGCCCTTAACGCATCATCGCCGGCAAACTGGTGGTAGCTGGCATTCACAGTTTCGCCCAAAACCACTTCCAGCCCCCATAATTGCAGTAAAGCAATAGCGTCATCCATCGGGTTCGGCAGTTTTTTTGCCGGGCAGGTAATGGCTATTTTATCGCCTTTTTTGAGAAAGGGTGGTTGAAGTGCGAAGTTTGTCTGAACCATGATTCGTAGGATTAATAGATTACCCTGATTGTTTTGGCTGTATAAAATCAAGAAAATCCTTAAATCATGTAAATCATGGTTCAGACAACTTCCCGACTTTCGCACGAAAATACCTTATCTTTGCCAATTATTAAAAAAGGATACAGCGTTAATGTCACAATTGAATAATTTTAAACGATATACCATTACATCGGCATTGCCTTATGCCAACGGCCCTTTACATATTGGCCATTTGGCCGGGGCGTATTTGCCTGCCGATATTTTTGTGCGCTACTTACGGCTTAAAAAGAAGGATGTGGTTTACATCTGCGGATCGGACGAGCATGGGGCGGCCATCACCATAAAAGCTAAAAAAGAAGGCACTACGCCACAGGCTATTATTGATCAATACCATAACCAGATCAAACAAAGCTTTGAAGATTTTGGTATCGCTTTTGATATTTACCACCGCACTTCATCGCCTATACATCATGACCTTTCGCAGGAGTTTTTTTTGAACCTGTATGAGAAAGGCGAGTTTATTGAAAAATACTCCGAACAATATTACGACGAGGAATACGACCAGTTTTTGGCCGACCGTTATATTATAGGTACCTGCCCCAATTGCGGCAATGAAAACGCCTATGGCGATCAATGCGAACGGTGCGGCACCTCGTTAAGCCCTACCGACCTGATTAACCCGCACTCAACCCTAAGTGGCAATGCGCCGGTATTGCGGCCAACCAAGCACTGGTATTTGCCTTTAGATAAATACCAGCCCTGGTTAGAGCAATGGATCGACGAAAAAGAAGGCGATTGGAAGGTAAACGTATTTGGTCAGTGTAAATCATGGCTAAAATCGGGCTTGCAGCCGCGCTCCATGACCCGCGATTTGGATTGGGGCATTGATGTGCCGTTAGCCGAAGCCAAAGGCAAAAAGCTATATGTGTGGATGGACGCGCCGATAGGCTATATATCGGCCACCAAGCAATGGGCCATTGATAACGGGAAAGACTGGAAACAATACTGGAAAAAACAAGCTGATGAGGCTGATGATGCCTGTTTGATCCACTTCATTGGTAAGGATAACATAGTGTTCCACTGTATTATTTTCCCTTCTATTTTACACGCGCACGGCGAATATGTGCTGCCACAGAATGTGCCTGCCAATGAGTTTTTAAATTTAGAGGGCGAAAAGCTTTCCACCTCGCGCAACCACGCGGTTTGGCTGCATGAGTATTTGGAAGAATTCCCCGGCAAGCAGGACGAACTGCGTTATGTATTAACCTCTATTTTACCCGAAACCAGCGACAGCGAATTTACCTGGAAGGATTACCAGGCGCGTGTAAATAACGAGCTGGTAGCCATTTTGGGCAACTTTGTAAACCGGGTAATGATATTGATGCATAAGTTTTACGAAGGTAAAGTTGAAAGCGATACCGGGAAAATTGAACTGACAGATGCCACCATAAATAACCAAATAGGCGCTTATTATGACGAGCTGGAAAGCAGCCTGGAAGCTTACCGGTTTAGGCAGGGCCTGCAAAGCGTAATGGATATTGCCCGCCTCGGTAATAAATACCTTACCGAAAAAGAACCGTGGAAAACCATTAAAACTAACCCGGCCGACGCTAAGGAAACTTTGCATAATTGTTTGTTTATTATTGCCCATTTAGCAACCTGCGCGCAAACATTTTTACCCCATACAGCTAAAAAAATATTTGGCATGTTAAACCTTGCGGGTGAATATGCTTTTGATAGTGAAATTGTATTCGCTAACGGTCACCGGTTAAACCCGTCGGCATTATTGTTTGAAAAGGTGGAGGATGAGGTGATAGAGCAACAGATAAAAAAATTACAAGATAAAAAACAAGCTATGGAAGTAGTGGAAGAATTAACCATAATCCCCGCCAAAGAAAACATCAATTACGAAGCTTTTGCTGCGATGGACATACGCACCGGCACCATATTAACTGCCGAAAAAGTAGCCAAAACCAAGAAACTGCTAAAATTAACCATTGATACCGGCATAGACCAACGCACCGTAGTATCGGGCATTGCCGAACATTATGAGCCGGAAGCCATTATTGGCAGGCAGGTAAGCATTTTGGTAAACCTGGAGCCCCGCGAAATAAAAGGCATCCTATCGCAAGGCATGATCCTGATGGCGGAGAACGCCGAAGGTAAACTCAGCTTTGTAGCACCGGTGGATGCGTTTCATAATGGATCGGTGATAAGATGATATGCGGATGTGCAGATGATTTGAATAGATGTATAAATGTGTTTGACTAATTGGGCTATAATTCGCACATTTGCACAGAATTCAAAATATACGGTGAACGGCAAATCCGAAATCGTAAATCCGAATTCCGAAATCAAAATGGTCCCGTAGTTCAACGGATAGAATAGGAGTTTCCTAAACTCTAGATATGAGTTCGATTCTCGTCGGGACCACATACGCTTAGTTCAAAAACAATCAAAAG
>JABDBT010000120.1 GCA_013288465.1 Bacteroidota bacterium
CTAATGACGGTATAAACGTGGTACGGTTTGCCAGCCCGACAGATAACCTGGACGATGGGCTGTTGGGCCAGGCCACTACTTTTTACTCGTCGAGAGATGGTGTGCGGTGGGAAGCAGTTGATATTGATATTACGTTTGCGGCCACATCTGCCGTTAGCTGGAACTTTACCACCGGCGCGCCGGGGTCAGCACAATTTGATTTTGAAACGGCTGCCCTGCATGAGTTGGGCCATGCACAGATGCTGGGGCATGTGAATGACGCTACCGATGTAATGTATGCAAACATTGGCACAGGCACTGCCATAAGGAGCTTAAGCGCCAATGATATTACCGCAGGGAATTATACGATGCAGCTTAGCACGCCCAGCGCAAGTACTTATGTATTTGCCCCTATGACCCCATCAACAGCCGGGGGCTGCGCTTTGCCGGTAATAACCTCGTTTACGCCAACGGCAGGCAACACCGGCACAACCGTTACCATAACCGGTAACAACTTAACCGACGCGCTGGCTGTTAGCTTTGGTAATACGGCCGCTACATCATTTACAGCAACATCAGCTGCCAATATCAATGCCATTGTTGGTACAGGCACTACAGGCATTGTATCTGTTACCACACCGGCGGGAATAGCTACGCTGGCAGGATTTAATTATGTATATAGCTTGCCGCCCAACAATTTTCAATTAACTATTACCGGGGCCACCTGTAAGGGCAGCACCAATGGGTCGGTTACTATTACGGCGGCGCAGCCTTTAGCTTATACCGCTACCATTACCGGCAATGGAGTAAATACGCCCTATGCTTTTAATGATACGCAAACCATTAATAACCTGACAGCGGGTACGTACTCGGTATGTATTACCGTGGCAGGGCAGGCGGGTTATTCGCAATGCTTTACAGCTGTGATCACCGAACCTAAAGACCTAACGCTTTATTCCACTGTTAACATTGGTACGTTTAGCAGTTTGAGCCTGGCCCTAACCGGTGGCGCGCAATATAACATACAGCTAAACGGCGTTACTTATACCACTACAGCAAGCACTATTACCCTGCCGCTGAAGGATGGCGTTAATAACCTGGTAGTCACCACCGATAAACCCTGCCAGGGCACGGTGCTAAAAACTATTAATTTATCGGGCAATTTAGTGCCTTATCCCGATCCGTTTACCGGCACTTTAAACCTTAACCTGGGCATAGCTAATGTGGGCAATATAGCGGTTGAGATACATAGCGTTAATGATGGCAAGTTGGTTTTTAGTCAAAAATACACTAACCAGTCGGGCGTGTTACAGCTTGACCTGAGCGGGCTGGGCAGCGGCATTTACGCGCTGAAACTTACTACGGATAATGTTGAAAAACTATTTAAAATACTGAAGAAATGAAAAGGATAATTGCAGGCATATCAGTTATTTTAATGTTATGCGGATGCTCGGGAAAAAACAGTGTCCCGTCAGCTACCGCGCCCGCTGTAGCTATATTGACCGCCCCGGCGCTTAATGCGGTTTGTACTACCGGAACGGTACTATCTGCCACACAAAGCACAGTTACATTTACCTGGAACCCTGCTGTCAATGCCCAAACATACGACTTGTACCTTAAAAACCTGTTAACTGCGGTTACCACCACACAAAGCGATATCACCGGCACAACGGTTGCCATTACGTTGTTGCGGGGCACACCTTACTCATGGTATATTGTTTCAAAAACATCAAAGTCAACCACCACGGCGCAAAGCGCTACCTGGAAATTTTATAACGCAGGCATAGGTGTTGTAACCTACGCGCCTTTCCCGGCGGCTATTGTTTCGCCAACCTTTGCCCAAAATGTTACGGCAACAGCAGGCACCATTAATCTGAGTTGGACAGGTAGTTCGGTCAACGCCGGGTCTATTGCCGGATATGATATTTACCTAAGCACAAGCGCCACGCCGGCTTTATTGAAAAGCGGGGTTACCGATAGCTTTTTAAACGGCGTGGCCGTAACATCAGGCACTACCTATTACTGGCGGGTGATAACCAAAGATGCTTCTGGCGATACTTCCGACTCAGGAGTGTACCAGTTTAAGGTGAATTAGGGTGCATATCCCAATGTATTGTTGACGATCCCGATAGTTATCGGGGCTCACCCCCGCCGACGCTTCGCTCTGTCGCCGTTACTCCACAGCGCGCAAAGAAAGCAACAAGAACTTTATTCTTATTGACTTTCGCCTTTTAAATAAAATAAAAAACATTTTGATTATTAAAAACAAGTTATAAATTTGTAGTGTACTATTTAACTAATACACTAATATGATCGAAATATCACATCTCACATTTGGTTATGGTAAAAACAAATTGTTCCATGATTTAAACCTGTCATTACAAGCCGGGCATATTTATGGGCTGCTGGGCAAAAATGGTTCTGGCAAGTCAACCCTGCTCAAAAACATAACGGGGCTGGTTTTTCCTTGGGAAGGCACTTGCCATGTAAACGGCTATACTGCTGCCAAACGGGTGCCCACCTTTTTACAGGAATTATTTTTTGTACCTGAAGAAATATACCTGCCACCTGTTACCGCTAAACAATTTGCTGATAGTACGGCACACTTTTACCCCAACTTTGACAACCATCAGTATAACAATTTACTGGCCGAGTTTGATGTCCCTGCCGATAAGGTGCTGACCAAATTATCCTTTGGCCAGCAAAAAAAGGTAATGATCGCTTTTGGGTTATCAACCAATACGGCTTTGCTAGTAATGGACGAGCCTACCAACGGGCTTGATATCCCATCAAAAACCCAGTTCCGTAAGATCATTGCTTCCGCTTTGACCGAAACACGCTGTATAATTATCTCTACCCACCAGGTGCGCGACCTGGATAACCTTATAGATACTGTATTGATATTGCACGACCGGCAAATTGTAGTTGCCAAAAGCCTGGATGAAATTGCCGAAAAAGTACATTTCGGTATAACCGCCGGCACAGACTACCTGTATGCCGAAGAAAGCATTGGCGGCATTAATGCCATAACCTTAAATACAAACGGTGGCTATAGTAAAGTTGATATGGAATTACTATTTAACGTTATAACCGGTAACAATAAAAACATAACTGAAATTTTAAACAGATCGTAACCATGAATAATGTATTTAATGTAAGAAGGTTTTCAATGCTATTTAAAAAACACAGCATTGAGCATGGCAACACCTATTTATTATCCACCGCGGTACTAATTGGCTTATTATTTCTTTCGTTAGGTTTCTTTTCATATACCAGCAGGGGCCATTTGGATAGTAACGCGCAAACTTCAACCTTTATATTTTTTATGCTGATTGGCGGCAGCATATTTACCAGCTTAACTTTTTTGGATCTGGGTGATAAGAAAAAGTCTATCCCGTTTCTCACCTTACCTGCCTCACATACTGAAAAATACCTGGTAGCGTGGATATACTCATTCGTTATATTTCAATTGGTTTTTTTAGGCGCGTTTTATTTGGTCGCCAATGTCATCGTGGCTATTGGGGTAACGCCTGCAAATGACCGTGAGCGGGTAATCAATGTATTTGATCCCCAGCAAAAAACCGTAATGACTTTTACAATTTATGCGCTGTTCCATGGCCTTACCATTTGGGGTGCCATTTTCTTCGAAAAACTGCACTTTATCAAAACAAGCTTTGTTTTCTTTATTGGCCTGGCCATTATTTTATTGATCAATAGCCAGTTGTTAAATTTATTGATCGGCAAAGAAGCACAAGGGGTGCCTTTCCAGGGAATGGGTATCAATAACAACAATCATTTCTGGCAGATATCTCCCGATAAAGACGTGACCTGGTATGGCTGGTATATTTTTAAAATTACAGTACTATTATTATGGACAAGTGCCTTTTTCAGGCTAAAAGAAAAAGAGGTATAAGATCATGGATTTTAAAGATAAAGAAGCCATATACCTGCAAATTGCAGCCTATGTGTGCGAACATATAACACTGGGCAAATGGCTGCCCGAAGAAAAGATACCATCTGTACGTGAACTGGCGGTAACCTTACAGGTAAACCCAAATACCGTAATGCGTACTTATGAGTACCTGCAAAACCAGGATATCCTGTTTAATAAGCGCGGGTTGGGTATTTATGTAACAAGCCATGCTATTACCAAAATAAAAACTATCAGTAAGGAACGTTTTCTTCAACAGGAACTGCCTGGCTTTTTCAGGAGCCTTTACCTGCTGGATATAAGCCTTGACGAAGTGCAAAAACGTTATGAAACCTTTATAAAAGAAAACTATCAGCAATAAACCTATTTATCATGAAAACAAGTAATAAAATATTAGTAGTGGCAAGCCTGATCGTTATTGCCTATTTAACAGTATATGATCTGGGGCTACAAGCTGAATATAGAAAAGGCGATTATAAAAAACAGTTTTATCATATGCAGCAGCTAAGCTTTGCCCATTTCAACGTCATTAAACACAATGCAGGGAACATAATTGGCCTGCAAATTGAGAAAGGGCCTTATGGTGTATGGGTTGATGATAACCTGAAAGATAAAGTAACCATAACCCAACATGATCAAATGCTTCAAATTGATTATACCGGTAAAGAAAATTATAACAATGGGTATAGCCCGGCAATTATTATCACCTGCCCTGGTGTGGCCGGTGTATTTACTAATGCTTTTATTAAACCCGGTGGCAACCCTGATAACCGGTATCTGCGTAAGAACGGAAACTCGATGATCATAGATTATTACCCTCATGGCATTACCACGGTTATGCGATTTGATCAGCCTGCAATGACTGTACAGGCAAATGAATTTACCGAAATTCACCTAACCAAAAATACCCTTGATGTTTTAAACGCCAAAGTTGGCGACAGGCCAAACGGAAAGGCCGGTTTAACAATTGATGCGGATAATCAGCTAAAATATGCCGATTTTGAGGTGCCGGGCAAAAGCACCCTAACTTTAGATAACCTGTTAATTGGTAAAGTAACCTACAAACTGGCCGACAGCGCCCAGGTAAACTTAACCGGTATGGCAGTGCATTTATTAGATCATCCGTCAACCCCATAAACTCTAATTCCTTCTGCCTAAAAACCGTTCGGCAGTCTGGCTATTATTTTTTCCTTCCTCTGTAACATAAGTAATTATCATTGCGTCAAATAAATGCAATACATAGTACTATGCATTGCTTATGACTAAAAACAGCGTAAATGGAAAAGTATTTTCAATTTAAATAGCAACAAAATGAAATCAAAAAAACTTATCATTTATTTACTATTCATTATAGCCGGATTGTTGCCATTAGCTATGCGGGCGCAGGACAAGCTTCAACTATCCGGCAAGGTTATTGATTCGGCTACACAAAAGCCGCTTGATTATATAACCGTCAACTTAAAAAACGATAAACAAACACCCGTTAAGGTACAGGTGACGAAAAATAACGGGGCCTTTGTTTTTACCGGGCTT
>JABDBT010000121.1 GCA_013288465.1 Bacteroidota bacterium
AGCGTTTGGGATAGCTGAATGAATGTATCCCTATATATACCCTATTAACCTGTATGGCCTGGCCTCCATAGGAACCTTGTTCCCGGGGCTGACGCTCGCGCTGCTTTTAGCATTCTCAAAAAGACCTGGTCAAACCGCCAACCTGTTTTTAAGCTCGGCCTTAACCGTGATCGTATTGAGGACCGGCGGGCTTACCCCGTTTTTCTTGCCGGCAGCGGGCCCGCTGTTGTATTTTTATGTACGGCAGTTAACCTTCCCCAATCTGCGATCCCGCCGGAAGGATCTATTGCATTTTTTCCTGCTTGCGGGCTATTGGATGCCAGCATGGCTGGTCTTAATTTCGATTATCATCTATTTGTACCTGTCGCACCAGCTGATTGGGGATTTCTATAGCCGCTTACGGCCGGTGCTGATGGACAGGCCGCGTTTTGCTTTCAGGCGGCTGGACCGGGCATTATCCCTGCTTAGCTTACTCTGCCTGTTAACGATGTTGAATGATACTTTCAGTTACGCTATTGCCGTGGCACTGATTGGAATGGCTGCGGAAGTGCTGCTCAAATTGGATAACGGCGCCCAGTTGGCGATGCCAATAACCGATAGATCGGATGCAAAGGAAAAGGGCCGACGGCTAAAGGAGGCAGTGGCGGCAAATCGCCTCTACGAGGATTGCGAGCTGACTTTGGCCACACTTGCAGTGAAGCTGGCAATCCACCCGCATGACTTATCGCGAATTATTAACCACGGGCTGGAAAAGAACTTCAACGACTTTATTAATGATTTCCGGGTTCGTGAAATTACCCGGAAAATGCAGGACCCGGCGTATGACCGGCTCACTTTACTAGGTATCGCCTATGAGTCGGGATTTAATTCTAAAACAACTTTCAACCGGGTTTTCAAAGAGATAACCGGCAAAACCCCGGTGGGATACAAAGACTACTTAAAAAAAGAAGTACCAAATAATAAGTTGGCACCCCCGCCGGGAATTCGGCTGGTAATATTGCGTTCGGAAAGCCCGCCGAACTGGGCTCCTATAAAATTAAACCGCAATTATATGGTTAGAAACTATCTAAAGATCGCCTGGAGAAATCTGACTAAAAACAAGACATCCTCTTTGATTAACATCGGCGGGCTTGCCATGGGTATGGCCGTGGCTATCATGATCGGCTTATGGATAGGGGATGAACTGTCTTACGATAAATCTTTTAAAAACTACGACCGCATCGCACAGGTGATGCAAAATCAAACCTTTAACGGCATAGTTGGCACAAACGCTTCCATGCCGTTCCCGATGGGTGAACAGTTGCGAAAAACCTATGGCGGCGATTTTAAATATGTCGTGATGTCGAGCTGGCTAAACGGGCATGTTATAACTATTGGTGATAAAACGGTTGGCTTTAATGGCAGTTATATGAGCCCCGAAGCGCCTGATCTATTTTCGCTAAAAATGCTTGAAGGCAACAGGAACGCACTGAAAGATCCTTCGTCTATGTTAATTTCTGAAACCATGGCAAAGGCTTTATTTGGCAATAAGGAAGCTATGGGCAAGATCATTAAGATAGACAGCAAGGGCAGCCTTAAAGTGGCCGGCGTTTATGCGGCATTACCGGCTAATACAACATTTGCCGGTATGGACTTTATAGGCCCCTGGGATTATTACATAACCTCCGAAAGCTGGATAAAACCGGTGGAAACCAATTGGGACAATAATTCATTCCAGGTATTGGTGCAATTGGCCGACCATGCGGATATCGCTAAAGTGTCTGAAAAAATAAAAAATGTCCGGCTTAATAAGGTGAGTAAAGAACAGGCGAATATCAAACCGCAAATTTTCCTGCATCCCATGAGCAGGTGGCACCTGCATTCAAATTTTGTAAACGGCGCAGTTTCGGGCGGCAATATCCAGTATGTAAAACTGGTGGCAGTGATAGGCCTGTTTGTTTTGCTGTTAGCCTGTATCAACTTTATGAACCTGAGTACCGCCCGCAGCGAAAAAAGGGCAAAAGAAGTAGGTATCCGCAAAACGGTTGGGTCGCTCAGGGGGCAGTTGATCGGCCAGTTTTACAGCGAATCGTTATTGATCGCCGTATTGTCATTTATGGTGGCCTTAGTGCTGGTATTGCTGATGATGTCTTTTTTTAATCAACTGTCCGGTAAAAACTTAGCTATTTTATGGGGTAGGGCGGCATTTTGGTTAAGCTGTGCGGGATTTACTTTATTTACCGCTATCATCGCCGGTAGCTATCCTGCTTTATACTTGTCATCTTTTCAGCCGGTTCAGGTGTTAAAGGGTACTTTTAAAGCAGGCGCGGCGGCCTCCGTTCCGCGTAAGGTGTTGGTTATAATGCAGTTTACGGTGTCCGTTATTTTGATCATCGGCACCATGGTTGTTTTTAAACAGGTGCAGTTTGCAAAAGAACGTCCCGTAGGTTATAGCCGCGAAGGTTTGATAAATGTGGCCGAGACAAGCAACGATTTTCAAAATCATTTTTATGCGATGCGGGCAGAATTGCAACAGGCAGGCGTAGTATCAGAAATGGCAGAATCATCAAGCCCGGCTACAGGCGTCAATAATAGCCGGTCTGATATTTCGTGGACGGGGAAAGACCCTTCAACAGCCGCCTTTGTGAATAACATCCGGGTAACAACACAGTACGGCAAACCAATCGGCTGGAAATTTATGGAGGGACGCGATTTTTCGGACAAGTATCTTTCAGATTCGTTAGCCGTGGTACTCAACGAGACGGCTGTAAAATATATGGGCTTTAAAAACCCGCTTGGGCAAATTATAAAAGTGGGGCCGCGAAACCTTACCGTTATTGGTGTGATAAAAGATATGGTGATGCAATCGCCGTATGAACCGGCCATACAAACTGTTTTTTATATCACCCGCGATGGCTTTGGCAATATTAATATGCGCATCAACCCTAAGGTGAGCACTCACCAGGCGTTAGCTAAAATTGAAAAGGTTTGCAGGGTGTATGCGCCTTCAACCTTGTTTTATTATGTCTTTGATGACACGCAATATGCCAGAAAATTTGCTACGGAAGAACGGATTGGCAAGCTGGCCGGTTTTTTTGCGCTGCTGGCCATCTTTATTAGCTGCATAGGCTTGTTTGGTATGGCATCATTTATGGCCGAGCAGCGCACCAAAGAGATAGGCATACGCAAAATATTGGGCGCAACCGTTTTTGGCCTGTGGCAGTTAATATCAACGGATTTTGTAAAGCTGACAATCATTTCATTGTGCATTGCCATGCCCGTTGCGTATTATTTTATGTATAACTGGCTAAAAAAATTTACCTATCGTGCCGATCTTTCCTGGTGGATATTTGCCCTGGCCGCATTTGGTACCTTATTGATCACCTTGCTAACCGTAAGTTATCAAAGTATGAAAGCGGCGCTGTCTAACCCGGCGGGGAGTCTTCGGTCAGAATAAAATAAAACCTAAATATCCGCAGGCAACGGTTATTAATTTCGGGCATAGGGCCGGGAGTTAAAAAAACACCAGTTTTTCCATAATGCTGGTTTATTAGGGGCTGCCTTTGAATTAATTCAAGGCAGCTTTTTTTTACCGGACATCACCGGGTAAAACGCTATTCAAAGGCGTTCAAACTGGATTTTACTTCGAATATACTGCAGGCAGCCCATGATGCCGGTAAAAATGGCATATTAAGGGGATGCCGGTACGAATGATCAGCGACCCCATAGCGCAGGGGCAATGGCTCCGGGCCAGCCGCTCCCGCGAAGCAGGCTTATGCTGGGCGGGCGGAACCGGCACCCTGCGGCTCCAGGGACGGGAACTGGACTGGTTGCCTGCCCGGGTATTTTTATTGCACCCCGGCCAACACCGCCAGGTCGTTCGCCCGCCCGGAACCCTTTACCTGGTCGTTTTTGAAGAATGGGTGCTGCGGCAGTTTTTGGCCGAGCGGCCAAAGGCTCTCGGCCTTGCCTTATTTCAGCCCCTGGCCGCCCATCATTATACCGATATCCCGCAATCCTTGATCCCGGTGCTGCTTGCCCTTACCCGGGCCATGGAACAACTCCAGGACCAGCACGGCTGGCAGGCAAAGGCCAGCCTGCTGTATGCCCTGTTCGACCAGTTGTTGCTCGCTGGTTTAAGCAGCGGCCAGGCCGGACCCGGCGAGGCTGAAATACTTGGCCGCTTGTACCGGCTGGTGCGCCGGAATTATCCCGAACAACGGGAAGCCTCTTTTTACGCCAGGGAACTGGGGGTGGGCGTACGAAAGCTGAACAAGCTGCTCGGTCGCATAACAGGGGAGGGGGTCACTGCGCTCGTAATGGGCGAACTGCTGGCCGAAAGCGAACGGTTGCTGATTTATACCGACCGGCCCGTCCGGCAGATCAGCTGGGAACTGGGCTTTGGCAGCCCGGCGCATTTTTCCACTTTTTTCCGCAGGCGGAAAGGCGTGGGACCGAACGCCTTCCGCAAAAAGATGCGCTAAGGCCAACTTTTGGTGCAGGATAGCCAACTTTGGCAAGTCCGCAGCCCGGAACTTTACCCTACCCCGGGATAGTCCCGGGTGTACGTTCTTGGAAAGAAAGACAATAATGAAAGGGGAGCCGGAACCGGCTCCCCTTTTTTTAGGGCGCTTTATAAGGCAGCCGGAACCTTTCACTGTGAAAGATCATCTCCCGCCATTCCCAGAACCGCCAGGGCCGGATGGTAAAAGTGCGGTACAAATTATTATCGCCCCGGTCTTTTTCCGGGTGCCGGCAAAGGAAGCCGCCATAAGTCATCAGGCAAGCGGTAAAGCTGAAACCCTTGCCCGCCTCTTCACTATAGGTAAAGCTGCCGTCTGCGTTGCTGTAGGTGTAATTTTCCTGCAGGAAAAAATCCCAGAGCGGCAGGTTACTGACCAGGATAATTACGCCAATGATAATGAATGTCTTTTTCATAAGTCAAATTAATTACAAGCGCCGTGACTTTGCGGAATATTTCCGCCATTGGTATTAACGCCGGGTTGCCCCTGCATATTTTGGATAGTGCTGCCCATTGCAGCCGGGGTATTGGCATATTCAACGCTAAGCGTCGCGCCGTTAAAACCGACTATGCCCCTGGCACTGGGCGCCTGGAGGCCCGCGTAGGTAAAAGCGCCGATAACAAAGTCGGTGCAATTAAAACTCGTCAGGTCATAGGTAGCCGGCGGACTGGAAATATAATTGGCCAGGTAAGCAAACTGGGTCGCATTCACATTATAGGAAATACTGACATCATAAGCAACAGCACTGTTGTCCAGCACTTTCGAAGGCGCATATACTTTACTGTAACCCGTGGCATTGGGATAGAAACCGACCGTTTGCGTGATGGTCGTGCCGCTATTGGTTTTGGTCAGCCCAATGGCGGTATGGCCCACGGAATTTGGCCCGATATCAAAGGACGTG
>JABDBT010000122.1 GCA_013288465.1 Bacteroidota bacterium
TTTATTACCCGTGATAGCTATCACCGGGTTAATATTATTCAATGCATTAAAAAACGACACCAAGCCTAAAGTTGTTGCTGAAAATGCCGGGCTGACTTTGCCTGCAGGTTTTAGCGCGGCAATGGTAATTGATGCGCTGCCAGGTGGCGCCAGGGAGATCGCATCAACCCCCAACGGCGATGTTTACGTAAAAATACAGCATACAACTTCAAGAGGAGTTAAACGTAAGGGGATTGTGTTATTGCATGTTGATGGCGATAAAGCCACTATAAAAACAAGTTTCGGCGATTTCCCCGGAAGTGGTATATATATTAAAAATGGCTACTTATATGCATCGTCAGACGAGGAAGTTTTCCGTTACAAACTAAACAGCAGTTACGAAGTAGTCAACCCAAATGAGCCCGAAAAAATTGTTACCGGCTTAATAGCACGTTTTGAACATGAGCCCAAAGCTATTTTGGTTGATGACAACAATAATTTATACGTAAATATCGGCGCATTCTCTAATTCGTGCCAGGTAGATGATCGCAAAAAAGGTTCAATGGGAATGAAAGGTTGCCCTGTTTTAGATTCGGCGGCCGGCATATGGATGTTTAGGGCCGATAAACCTAACCAACATTATAAAGATGGCATACGCTATGCCACCGGGTTAAGGAATGTAGTTGGTTTTGACTGGAACAGGCAGGATAACCAGCTTTTTGTAATGCAGCATGGCCGCGACCAGCTACATGACATCTTCCCCGACCTTTACACCGTAAAACAAAATGCCGAATTACCGGCAGAGTGTATGTATGCCCTAAAAAAAGGCGATAATGCGGGCTGGCCATATATGTATTATGACCAGATACAGCATAAAAAAATATTAGCCCCGGAATATGGCGGCGATGGTAAAAAAGAAGCCGCACCGGGTTTTATTGACCCCGTAGCTGCTTACCCCGGGCATTTGGCCCCGGATGGTTTACTATTTTATACCGGCAATCAATTTCCAGAAAGATATAAAAACGGCGCCTTTATCACTTTTCATGGTTCATGGAACAGGGCGCCTGAGCCACAGGCCGGTTTCTTCGTCGTATTTCAACCCTTTAAAAACGGGAAACCGGATGGCCAGTGGGAAGTATTTGCCAATGGCTTTGCAGGCACACAACCGTTAACCGATAATGTACATGCCGAACACCGCCCATGCGGATTAGCTATGGCCGCCGATGGCTCAATATATGTAAGCGATGACACCAAAGGATCTATCTATAAAATCAGCTATAAAAAATAAACATGACATTAAGCAAAACGGCAGCAGCCTGTACGCTGTTCCTATTATCTTCTATTGGGGTGCTTCATGCCCAGGTTAAACATACGCCGGTTAAGGCACGTCCAGTTAACGCAGCAGCATCTATAGCTAACGGCAAACTGGTTTATGGTAAAATATGTATCTCATGCCACATGGCCGATGGCGGCGGCATTCAAAACATGAACCCACCTTTAATTAAAACCACTTACGTTTTGGGTAATAAGGCAAAACTGATCTCTATCGTTTTAAACGGCTTTAAGGAAAATGTTGAGATAGATGGCGACACTTATTCAAACATTATGCCTTCGCAGGATTATTTGAAAGACCAGGAAATTGCCGATGCATTAACTTACGTACGCAACAGCTTTGGCAATAAAGCCAGCGCCGTAACTTTAGCGGAGGTTAAAAAAGCCAGGGCTTTAAAGAAGAAATAACTTATTGACCTCGACAGGCTCCAGGGCCTGTTGGGGTTATACTTATTCGCAGTTACCCAAACCACTCATATAAGTCGGTCTGTTTTAAATGAGTTTTGGGCGATTTATCTAAATCCTTAATTATCACCCCCTCGGCCATTTGAATAATACGGGTTCCGTAATTATAGGCATCTTTTAAATTATGGGTGATCAGGATAGTCGTCAGCCCAAAATCAGTAGTTAACTTTTCTGCGGTGTGCATTACCACATCTGCCGAGCGTGGGTCGAGCGCCGCAGTTGGTTCGTCAAGCAGCAACACTTTACAGCTGTCCATTACGCTCATCAGCAAGGTTAAAGCCTGCCTTTGCCCGCCTGATAAAGTCCCCATGGGTTGTTCTATCTTTTTCTCCAGCCCCATACCCAGCGTAGCGATAGTTTCTTTTACCTTTTGTTTAAAGCCCTCATTAACCCCGATTGAAAGTCCTTTAGCCTTAGTGCGGATGGCAGCCAGCCTGAAATTATCTAAAATGCTTAACTCAGACGCGGTGCCGCTTAACGGATTCTGAAAAACACGGGCTATCCATCGGCTGCGGTCATAATCTGCTAATTTGGATACATCTTCGTAATCGATGTTAACCGAACCAGAAGTTGGCAAAACACTGCCTGCGATTAAATTAAGCAACGTAGTTTTACCCGATCCGTTTGAACCAACAATAACAACAAACTCACCCTTTTTTATCGACAGGTCAACACCATTAACCGCGCTAACCTCGTTGGCTTTGCCTTTGTTAAATACTTTATGGAGGTTGGTTATTTCGATCATAAATATGGTCTTTACGCTCCGTTGTTTGTGTCCTCACAAACAACTTTTCGGGGCTAATTAGTTGTCTGTGAGGACACAGACAACGGGAGACCCTGACAATGGGGAATGAATAAAAGGTTTCTTACAATTCCCTCACCCAAATATTCCTAAAACTGATCGGTTCACTTTTATCACCATGCGCTTGCAGCTTAATAGGCGCCGGGCCATGTTTTGTGTATGACGGCTGGCCGATATATAAGGTAACTCCTTTCAATTCCACATTATTTTGAACCAATACCCCGTTAAAAAACACGGTGGCCTTTGCAGGTGATTTTACCGACCCATCTTCATTAAACAAAGGCGCGGTCCATATTACATCGTAAGCTTGCCATTCGCCGGGTTTGCGGGCAGGATTAACTAACGGGATAAACTGTTTGTATATACTGCCTGCCATACCGTTAACATAAGTTTTGTTGATATAGGAGTCTAAAACCTGTAACTCGTATCCTGCATCACCCTTGCCCAATGAGGCCAAAAACACGCCGCTGTTACCACGGGCCTGGCCTTCGCCGGTGATATTTGAGGGTATGCGCCACTCAATATGTAACTGGTAGTTGGCAAATGCCTGTTTGGTTTCAATGTTCCCAGTACCTTTTCTAACGGTTAATATATTACCGTCAATATCCCATTTCGCCGCAGCCGACCGGTCATCAGCCGATACCCACTGATCTAAATTTTTCCCGTCAAACAAAACGATAGCGTCCGAGGGCGCATCACCAATGGTTTTGCCGGGTGTTACAACCTTAGGCACAGGTTCGTATATTTCGGTGTCTTCGTGTTTAGCTTGCGCGTTAGCGGTAAAAATACTGCCAGCCAGTAAAATGGTTATTAAAATTCTGTTTCTCATATTTATTATTATCATTTATTCATCAATTAGGCCAATGCAGCCGCAGCTTTATTTCTCGAACGCATATAAATTACCAGGCCTGCGAAAGCTACCACTAAAACCACAGGGATAATAAGCGTAGCGTTTAAAACTCGTTGCCCTGCAAAGCTGTTGTCGCCATGCGCCTCAACAACTATCCTGTCGTAGAATGAGCCCATGAAAATGGTGTATATAGATACCGCAAACATGCCTGCCCCGCCCATCAGGTTTAAACCTAACGCGCCTGTGGCTGGCAGGTTTTCATTAACAAAACCCAGCATAGTTGGCCAAAAAAAGCATACACCCATTCCAAATATGATAGCGGCAATAAAAATTGCATCGCCGGTTAAAGTGCTTAATAAATATATGCCCAAAGCAGCAAGTATAGCCGATATTAATAGTACCGTTTGCGGCTGTACCAACTTTAAAACCGGCTTGGCAAACGCCCGGCCTACAACCATAATACCCGTTTCAAGCGTTAACAGCAATAAAGCGTTCGATGATACATTTTTCAATAGCACATCTATCCACTGACCGGTAAATAACTCGGTTATGGCTGTACCAAACATGCAAATGAACATAAAAATAAACAACGGATTTAACAGCGCCCTATACATTCCGGCAGTGGTAACGCCTGATGATACCCGTTCAGTAACCGGGAAATCCAACTTAGAGAACAGGTAACCGTAAATAATTGTAGGAATAAGCATCATGCCTACCTGAATTTGCCAGCTTAACCCCATTTTATTAAATAAGATCACTATTAAAGTGCCTATTACAATCCCTCCGGGAAACCATAAATGGAAATGGTTAAGCTTTGTTGTTTTATTATCAGTATATAACGATGTCACCAGTGGGTTACACGCGGCTTCTACGGTGCCGTTAGCAAGGCCTATCAATAAGGTAGATATATACAGTGTCCAAAACCCGCCGGCGAAAATAGTGAGCAATATTCCGGCTAAGTGAAAAATAAACGCCAATACCAGCAGGCGTTTCATACCGATAATATCTACAATAAAACCGCCGATAACCACCGCGATCGGGAATCCATAAAAAGCGGTGGCGGTTATTGAAGCCAGTTGCGCTTTATCCAATTGAAAATCGGTGCCGAGCTTGTTCAAAATACCGGCGCGGATACCGAAAGAAAGGGATGTAACTAATAACGATAGGCAACTGGCCCTGAATAATTGGGTACGGTTAATGGTCTGCATTCAATGATAATTTAAGTTTGATAATTGGCATTTTAAAGATATACTTTTTATTATAATGTTCCATAAAAAGTATAAAACTCCCCACCCACGGCTACAACATATAAACCCGCAGCATTTGTCATACAAATATTATAATCTGCAGTTAATACCTAATTGATTGATTTTTTGATATTTTTAGGTTTTAATCCCTCCTTTATGCACAGAAGAAATTTCATTAAAACAGGTTCATTGGCTGGTTTAACCTTATCTGCTGTAGCGGCAGGCACATCAACATTATTGGCAGCTCCTTTAAATGAAGCCGATGCTTTACCTAATGAAGCGCCCGGTGCCTTTACTTTAAAAGAAGCTACGATAACCGAATTGCAGCATAAAATGAAAAATAAATAGACAAAAGCGGGCCAAAGCTTAATGCGATCATCGAGTTAAACCCCGATGCCTTGAGCATTGCCGACGCGATGGACAAAGAGCGCAGAAATGGAA
>JABDBT010000123.1:0-174 GCA_013288465.1 Bacteroidota bacterium
ATGCAATATTTTTGCTCCGAAGCTGGCAGCTACCAGCATAATGGTTTGCACTCCCATAGAGTAAAAGAAGAACGCCGGCAAATACCGTTTTAACAAAGGCATCTTTTTTACCTGCTGCCAAACTTTAGCTAATTCAACAAAGCCGCCGCGAATAATATTGGTATGATGTGTTTG
>JABDBT010000123.1:184-2505 GCA_013288465.1 Bacteroidota bacterium
CCTCTATAGCATCCAATAAATATGGTAATACAAAGGCGTTGATCGTACTGGTAGTATTTTGGACGGAATTATAGCAAAACCTATCCACCAGATCCCCACCAGCAAAAAAGATAACTGTGCCGAACTTGTCGCGGTCAATCCAAATTTTGCCGGGAAAAGCACAAATACAAAACAAATAAGCTGTAAAATAACACTGCCGATATAACCGTATGTGAACCCTTTGGCACTTACGCTATCCTGCATATCCAAAGTGGCAATTTCGGGCAGGTATGAGTTGTAAAATACAAATCCGCCGCTATAGCCAATAGCAGCTAAAGCAAAGCAGATAATACCGAACTCCAGGTTTTTGAGATTGAAGAAAAACAAACAACAGCAGGCTAAAGCGCCCAGCCATGTGAATGATTTCATGAATATGCGCTTATTACCCTTATAATCGGCTATGGAAGTTAAAATAGGCAGCAGTATGGCCATTACCAGGTAAGCGGTTGCCAGCGCATAATCAGACAGGGCAGTATTTACAAAGCTCTTTCCAAAAAACAGCACCTTATCCCCCGTTTGCTTATTGGCAGTTATAGCCACATAATAAGCCGGGAAAATAGTTGAAGTAATTACCAAATTATAAGCTGAGTTGGCCCAGTCAAACATGGCCCAGGCACGGATGGTTTTTTTATTGTTCTTGGTTTGCATTGGTGGGGTAAATGTATGTATTAGATCAAGATTTGACAACTTTTAAAAAGTTGTCAAATCCAACTATCCGCCGGATACCTCACTCCTGCTGCCTCCCTTATCTTATCCAATGTTTCCATCATCAAAATAGTATCGGCAAACGATATTACCGGGCTTTCGGTAAGGCCATTTCGCAAACATTCATTAACATGTCGCGCTTCGTATTGATAGCCGGTGCCTTCTTCCTTATGAACAGGTATGAGTTGTTTGGGCGCATCCCTGCCTTCATAAAACTCGATAGTGGCTGATGGTTCATAAAATTTCGAAGTTAACCGTATCCTGCCATTTGATCCGCAAATATCTGCATCAGTTGCCAGGTTGGACGTAAAAGTAGAGAACAGTTGAGCCATAGCGCCATTTTTATAGCGGAAAAGTATGGCGCATTGTTCATCAACCCCGGTAGCTGCCGGGGTCATCACGGCATCGATATGATTGGGCTTACCGAGGATGCTTATCGCCAGGAAGACATTATAAATGCCTATATCCATAATTGTACCGCCGCCTAATGCGGGATCAAATAATCGTGGGTTTACGGGCGCTAATGGCTTAAAACCAAAGTTAGCCAATACCGCTTTTATCTCGCCCAGTAAACCCTGCTGCACCATTTCCATCGTTTTAATATAATGCGGATGAAATTTTGTCCATAACGCCTCCATCAAGAACACTTTCTTCTCCATAGCCAGGTTGATCATTGCTAATGCCTGCCGGGTATTAATGGCGAAAGGTTTTTCGCATAGTACAGCTTTATGATTATTTAAACATAATAGGGTGTTTTCATAATGCAGGTTATGCGGCGTGGCAATGTATATCACATCAACCTCGGGGTTTTGAACCAATTCATCATACGATGCATGGCTGTATTTGACATCAAACTCCGCGGCAAATTTATCAGCAGATTGCTTTGTGCGCGAGCCTACTGCTATTAACTCACAGCCTTCAGCATATTGTAGATCTGAAGCAAACTTGCCTGCTATACGGCCCGTGCCTAAAATTCCCCACTTAATAATTTTCATCGTTATGCGGTAGCTGCTAAGGGCGTATTCTTTGCTTTCTTTTCAGCTACAAATAAAACTATCAGCAAAAGCAATCCAACAATAAAGAAACAATCCAGCGCTAAGGCCGAGTTACGCATCGTGCTGGTATGGTCTTCCACAAAGGCGAAAACAGCAAGGCCCACAACAATGGAGAGTTTTTCGGTAGCATCGTAAAAGCTAAAATAAGATGCAGTATCGGGAATGTTTTCGGGGAGCAATTTGGCGTAGGTTGAACGGGACAGAGATTGTACGCCGCCCATTACTATACCAACAGCGAATGCCGCCACATAAAACTGGCTTTGGTTGGTTATATAGTAAACACATAAGCAGGTTATCGTCCAAAATACTACCAGTACGATCAACGCCTTTGTATTACCATATTTATTGGATGCTATAGAGGTGAGCCATGCGCCTATAATCGCCACCACTTGTATAACGAGGATAATAGTGATCAAGTCGTCGTCCTTCATGTGTAATTCTTTTGCTGCAAATTCTGCAGCAACCAGCATAATAGTCTGCACACCGACTGAATAAAAGAAAAATGCAGGCAAAAAACGTTTC
>JABDBT010000123.1:2515-4982 GCA_013288465.1 Bacteroidota bacterium
GCAGCTACCGCATAACGATGAAAATTATTAAGTGGGGAATTTTAGGCACGGGCCGTATAGCAGGCAAAAAACGTTTCACTAAAGGCATGTTTTTTATCTTCCCCAAAACTTTAGCAAGTTCTTTAAACCCACCTGTAAATACATTGAACTTATGCGAACCCGCATTAGGCTCGCCTTTAGGCAATATTTTGAACGGAATTATAGCAAAACCTATCCACCATACAAAAACAATGATAAACGATATCCGGGCCCCCATATCCTCGGTAATACCAAATGATTGGTGAAAAAGTACGCCAACCAAACAAACCAGCTGCACTACAATGCTGCCTGCAAACCCGTAAATAAAGCCCTTGGCGCTTACATCGTTTTGTTTATCGAGTGTGGCTATTTGCGGAAGGTAGGAATTGTAGAAAACAAAGCCTCCACAATAGCCTATCGTGGCCAGGCCAAAGCAGATCATCCCAAACTCTATTGGGCCGCCTTCTTTCATAAAAAACAAACCTGCGCAGGCTAAACTGCCCAGCCAGGTAAACAATTGCAGGTACAATTTTTTTGCGCCGCGATAATCGGCAATTGAAGTCAGTATCGGCAATAGAATTACGATGAGCAGGTATGATGCGGCCAAAACGTAGTTTTGCAATACCGTATTTACAAATTTATGGCCGAAAAAGCTGACTGTGTTTTTACCATAAACAGTATTAGCCGTAATTCCAACATAATAGGCCGGAAATATGGTTGAGGTGATCACCATATTATACGATTGGTTGGCCCAATCAAACATACACCAGGCCCAGATAGTTTTTTTATTGTTTTTAGCTTCCATAGTTGCACTAAAAGTATATAATTTTTAGTGTTTACAAAATAGTTGCTAAATAAAACAAGCCTTGCTAATTAAAACAAGGCTTGCTTCGGATTTAAAACTTAACTGCTAAGTTCTTCTAAATTATTTCATGGCATCATGCATAGCTGTAATTGCAGCTAAATGTGATTTTATAGTAGGCAAAGTATTATCAACAAAAGCCTTCAGGTCGGGGTCTTTTATTTTTTTTGAGGCATCTTCAAACATACTCACCGTGGCTTTATGGTCGGCCAGCATTTTATCTACATAAGCCTTATTAAAATCTTTACCTGTTTTCATAGCCATCTCATCAATAACCTTTTTTGAATCAGCATTAACCGAATCAGGCATTGTTATATTCTTTTTCTTTGCTATAGCCATTAATTCATCCCCGACTTTAGTATGGTCGGTTACCATCATAGTTGCAAAATCTTTAATTTTATCATTGGTTGATTGGCTCATGGCATTCTTGCTTAATGCAATTTCGGTCATACCACCGTTAGCCGCATCTACCGCAAATTTGGCATCATCTTTATCGACCGCTATACCTGTCATACCACTCGTAGTGGTATCCTTAACGGCGTTTGCGCTATCAGCCGCCGCTGTACTATCTTTCGCTCCGCTATGGCAGGCCTGGAATGTACAAGCCGCTAACGCGATCATCATAATTGAACTTAATTTTTTCATAGCTATTTGGTTTATTTTTTTAGTTAATAATTAAACAGCGCATAGCCTATTAAGTTTTATATTGTTGATTATAAAGGGTTATATAAATTATTAAACCGCTCAGTGAGCTATCAATTCTAAAAAAATAATATTTTTATGAATATTAACTAAGTGCATTATATGCGGCCGATAGATGAATACTTTTTGCAAAAAGATGAACCCATAAAAAGTTACCTGCATTTTTTGAGGGAGCATATTTTACAACTTGATACCTGCATAACCGAGGCCTGGAAATATGGTATGCCTTTTTATTGTTACAACAAAAAAATGTTTTGCTATTTATGGGTGCATAAAAAATATCATCAACCCTATATCGGTATTGTAGAAGGAAAACGCATAAACCACCCCGACCTTATCCCCGAAAAACGGGCGAGAATGAAAATATTATTACTTGATCCGATAATGGATATTCCGGTCGATAAGGTTGATCAGATATTGAATGAGGCTATCTCACTTTATAAATAAGATTATAAAATAGTGATTTTTATATCGGGTTTCTAGCATCGGCAAGTACGGTTTGTGCGGGTATCGGTTTCCGCCAAGGCCTCGTTTATACCCCAAATACGATTATTCAATAAAAAAGAAAATTACTTTTCGTAATCTCTCAATTTAGTCTATCTTTGCCACTCTTAAAAAATCCTAACTGCGGAAGTGGCGTAATTGGTAGCCGCACCAGACTTAGGATCTGGCGCTTCACGGCGTGGGGGTTCGAGTCCCTTCTTCCGCACAAACCCCTTGTATGTGATAATACAAGGGGTTTTTACATTAAATACTGTTGATTAACCTGTTAAATAAGGCCATCATCGCCAGCCTTTAACAAATTCTGCAAATTCATCTTTGTATTGGTCTGACACCGGGAGCATTTTATCGCCGATGTAAACTGTATTTTTGGTTAATGAGGTA
>JABDBT010000124.1:0-4031 GCA_013288465.1 Bacteroidota bacterium
TATAATGCTGAAAAACCACCAAAGTTTCGGCCAAATATGGCTATTTTTTTAGGGTTAGCTATTTTATTGGCAATCAACCATTCTACACCATCGGTTATATCCTGCTGCATTTTGCCGCCAACTTCTTTAAACCCGGCGCTGTAAAATGATTTACCATAACCTGTTGTTCCCCGGTAATTCACCTGTAAAACCGCGTAACCCCTGTTAGCCAAAAACTGCACATCAGGGTTATACCCCCACGAATCGCGGTTATACGTACCAAAGGGACCATCATGCGGCATTACAACAACCGGCAGGTTAGTGGTATCGCCAACCGGCAGGGTAAGGTATCCATTAATGGTAAACATACCATCGCCCGATTTATATTTTATAGGCTTCATAGCGCAAAGCTGATCAGGTTGTATGGTTGAGTTATTAGCCAGCAGGTTTAATTTATCGCCTTTGCTTTCATACAAGTAAACCGAGCCCGGGTTACGGTCAGTATAAGTGCTGATAAGAAATTTAGTTTCGGCGCTATCGGTGGACATGATGTTAATTTCATTGCCCGCCAACTCACCATGTTTAAGCAGGCTGTTATAAACATGTTCGGCATCTTTGTTTAAAAAATGTCTGTGCGGCCTGGCTTCCTGCCATGACACAAAATCAATGCGGTGTTTATTTCTTGAGTATTGATAATTCAAAATATCAGCCTTATCGCTTGCAAAAACAACCTGTTCTTCCTTCCCGGTTTCGGCATTAATGGTAACCAGGGCTGTTTTATCGCGGTTAACGTTTGATAGCGCGTAAAAATTGTTTTTTATCCGTGTAAACGCTATTGGTGTAACCGATTCTTTAAAGTTGTTTTTGATGATAGCCTTAAATGGCATACCCTCATTAGGCCGGCATAAAATAGTTTCGTCCACCCCGTCCGAAACTTTTGCCAGCAATATTTTACCCTCGCTATCCGGGTACCAATCGGTTATATTGCCCGGGTTTACCAGGTAGGTTTTTAATTCGCCTGTTTTAACGTTTAGCCGGTAAACATCAAAAATTGTCGAATCGCGCTTATTCATCTCAATGGTGATCACGTCGGGGTTTTGCCTGTTGCGGTTAAGAATATGTATCCGCACCTTTTTTTCGGCAAGCATTTCACTTAGCTTTAGTGTGGCAACGTCAAGCACAATTATTTTGCTCTCGTCAATAAACGGGCTATTTTTAACCGGGCTATTTTGACTAAAAACAATTTTGTTATCAAAGGTCCATGAATAATCGCGAACCGAGAGGTTTTTGAAATTAGTTGCCAGGCGCTCTGTGCCATCTTCTAATGATCTTATAAAAAGGTCCTGGTTTTCCTTATCCGGCTTTACATAAGAGATATACTTCCCATCAGGAGATATTTTGAATCCGCTTTTTTCAGGCACCTTAAAAAAATCGGCAATAGGTATCTCAGGCGCTTTATTCCCCTTACATGAATATAAGGCGGTAACTGCAGCAAAAAGAATTAGTAATGTTTTAAATCTCCTCAACATTTAGTTCAACTCCATGATTTTAATCAGGTTAAATTATGCAAATTACCATAGCAATTTGATATGTCACTACAATTTTACCCTAATATAGCGTTATATAAATTTAGGCCGATAAACGGTTTGGTTTTAATTGATTATTTTTAACAAATGAAGCGATTATTAGTGTATTTGTTGTTACTTTTTATTGGTTGTAATCGAATTTTTGCACAAGGGAATGACCTGCAACTGGCTAAACAATTTGCGGCTAACGGCGAAACAGATAAAGCGCTCGAAATTTACCAAAAGCTATACAAGCAAAACAATGAGGTTTACTTTACCGCCTATATTACCAGCCTGTTAGGCGTTAAAAAATTTGATGAAGCCGAAAGCACTGCCAAAAAAATGGTGCGCAAATATCCCAAGAACTACAAATACCTTATCACGTTAGGCACCATTTATACACAGCAGGGCGAGGTGGATAAAACCGCTGCCTTATATGACGATTTACTGAAAAACTTACCCGCCGACCCTAACGAGATCAATGATATCGCATCGCAGGTTTACCAGGCCAACAATGCCGATTATGCTATAAAAATATTTTTGCAGGGACGCAAGATCTTACATAATGAGAGCCTTTTTTCGTACGAGCTGATCACACTTTATCGTTATAAAAGGGATAAGCCCGATTTGACCGAACAGTATTTAGATCTTTTCCCGGCCAACCCCGAACTGCTTAACCAGGCCGAAAATGTATTTTCGACCTTATATGAAGGCGCGGTTGATTACGAAATGCTTAGAACAGCGCTGCTTAAACGCATACAAAAAGACCCGCAGCAAACCATTTATGTTAATTTGCTGATATGGCAATATTTACAGCAAAAAGACTTTGACCAGGCATTAAACCAGGCGCTGGCCTTAAGCCGAAGGACTAATGATGACGGCACTACAATTTTTGACCTATGCAGCACTTTAATATATAATAAGGCTTATGACACCGCCATACGTGGCTATGAATACCTGATAAGCCGGGGAAAAGACCAGCAATATTATATACAGGCAAAAATTGAACTGATCAACACCAAAAACTTAAGGATAACATCGGGCAAATACATTCAAAGCGACCTGGTGAGCCTTGAAAAAGATTATATTGACCTGTTAGCCGAATTTGGCCGGAATAGCAGTACCGTTTTTGCTATGCAAAAATTGGCCAACCTGCAAACTTTTAAATTGCATAAGCTGCCCGAAGCACAAAAAATGCTGGAAGATGCGCTCCTGGTTGCTAATATTAACCCACGTATGTTGGCCTCCTGTAAACTTGATCTGGCCGATGTTTATTTATTAAATAACCAGCCATGGGAAGCTACTTTATTGTATAGCCAGGTGGATAAAGACTTCCCGAACAGCAACGTTGGGGAAGATGCTAAATTAAAAAACGCAAAACTGGCCTATTACATTGGCGATTTTACCTGGGCCAAAGGCCAGTTGGATATACTAAAGGCTGCCACAACACAATTGGTAGCTAATGACGCGCTTAACCTATCATTGCTTATTGGCGATAACCTTGAAGCTGATAGCGCCGGCAACGCGTTAAAAATATATGCCCGTGCTGATCTGCTCATATTTGCCGAACAAACAGACAAAGCCATCATTACCCTGGATAGCATTGGCAAAAAATACCCCAACAACGCCCTCGCCGATGATATATTAATGGCTAAGGCCCGCATTTTAATCCAACAAAAAAAACTATGCCGACGCAGTGACTTTACTGAAAAAAATAGCGACCGATCACCCTTTTGACCTATGGGCTGATGATGCCGTGTTTATGCTGGGCGATATTTATGAAAACCACCTTGACGATAAAGAACAGGCAAAAAGCTATTACCAAAAAATAATAACCGATTATCCCGGCAGCCTGCTCATTAACGAAAGCCGTAAGCGTTTCAGGATATTACGTGGGGATAAGGCTACTTCTTAGTCTTTGAGTCCCGAGTCTGAAGTCTTGAGTCCTTAGTTTATAAGTCATAAGTCTTTTCGGCTAATAGCTTGGCATTTCAGACTCAAGACTATAGACTCAAGACTTCAGACTAAACACTAAAATTCGTATTTTTGCCCCATGATCATATACAATGAAACCATTATTGTGGACGAAAGCATCCATCACGAATGGCTTAAATGGATGCAAACAGTGCATATCCCGGCGGTAATGGCAACCGGGTATTTTGATACTTTTCGCATATTAAGGGTAATGGATTCGCCTAACGAAGGGGTTACTTATTGCATTCAATACCACGCAAGTGACAATGAAAGTTATCAGCAATTTAGCATCAAACACCAACAACACCTGCAGGCTATTCATCAGCAGCGCTTTGAGAATATGTTTGTAATGTTTAATACCCTAATGCACACCATAGACTAAAAAATGAAATTTACCGAAACCAGTATAAAAGGCTTATTAATTATTGAGCCCCGTATTTTTAATGACGGACGCGGCTATTTTTTTCAGTAAAGTCACTGCGTCGGCATAGTTTTTTTGTTGGATTAAAATGC
>JABDBT010000124.1:4041-4911 GCA_013288465.1 Bacteroidota bacterium
GCTATTTTTTTGAAAGCTATAGTAAAAGTAAATGCCTGGACGGCGGCATTGACGTTGATTTTGTACAGGATAATCAATCCTTTTCGCACAAGGGTGCGGTAAGGGGCCTGCATGCGCAATTTGCACCTCATGCACAGGCTAAATTGGTGCGCGTAGTACAAGGCCGTGTTTTGGATGTAGCGGTTGACGTACGCAAAAACTCGCCAACTTATGGTAAATATGAAACCATTGAGCTGAGCGCCGATAATCAATTGCAATTTTTTATCCCCGAAGGCTTTTTACACGGCTTTGCCACTTTAGAGGATAACACCATTTTCACCTACAAGGTAAATAACTATTACAGTAAAGAGTGCGAAACCGGTGTAAAATGGAACGACCCAACATTAGCCATTAACTGGAGCATAGCCGAAAAAGACGCGCTGGTGTCGCCTAAAGATGAAATTTTGCCGTTGTTTGAGGGGTACGAAAGTCCGTTTTAATGCAAGGGGCGAGGCGATTGGCGGATGAAACGCTGCCGAGCAATTCAAATGCCCTGTAAGGGCTACACCTTTGTAGAAACAAAACCATTAAGACAATTTTGCCCTGTTAGGGGTTACCCTATTCGCCAAGGGTAGCCCTTAACAGGGCAAAACAAATATTCTATATATTTTCTACAAATGGGCAGACCCTAACGGGTCATCAAAGGGCTTAATCCTTCTTCCATAGATGTGTATTCACACTACGGGAAGTTCTTCGGAGAACACCCCACCAACTGCCATGCTCCCAGCAATAGCTTCTTTGCTATTCGCTTACTTCGTTATCAAATTATACAACTCATCCAGTTTAGGGCTTAGCACAATTTCAATACGGCGGTTTTTTGCGCGGGCCTCG
>JABDBT010000125.1 GCA_013288465.1 Bacteroidota bacterium
ATCGGGGTTGATAATAAACCATTTTTAATGCGCGGCACCAACCTGGGCAACTGGCTGATACCAGAAGGTTATATGTTTAAGTTTAAAAACATTAATTCGCCCAAACTAATTAACGAGGCTTTTATGGAACTGATGGGGCCGGAGGAAACAAAAGCTTTCTGGAAAAAATACCTGGACGCTTATATAACTGAGGCCGATATTCACTACTTAAAAAGTACAGGGATGAACTCCATCCGTATCCCGTTTAGTTACCGTTTATTTACTGCCGAAGATTATTTAGGTGAGAATAACCCTAATCATGGGTTCGAGATATTAGACAAGGTAATAGGCTGGTGCAAAAAAGAAAAACTATACGTTATACTGGATATGCACAGCGCGCCCGGCGGCCAAACCGGCGATAATATTGATGATGGCTATGGTTACCCTTTTTTATTTAAAAGTGAAGCCAGCAAGCAACTCACCATTAATATCTGGAAAAGGATAGCTGCTCATTATAAAAACGAACCCATAATAATGGGGTACGACCTGCTAAACGAACCTATAGCCCACTATTTTGATAAAAATGAGTTGAACCCCTACCTGGAGCCTTTATATAAACGCATAACAACGGCTATCCGCACGGTTGACAAAAACCATATTGTAATTTTAGGCGGCGCGCAATGGGATAGTAATTTAAGCTTATTCGGCCCGCCGTTCGACTCAAAAATTGTATATACTTTTCATAAATATTGGACAGCTACCACGCAGGATGTGATACAGGAATATATTGATTTCAGCAATAAGTATAATGTGCCCATTTATTGCGGCGAAACTGGCGAAAATAAGGATACGTGGATATTTGAATTTCGTACGCTGTTAGAAAAAAATCATATCGGTTGGCATTTCTGGCCGTATAAAAAAATGGAAAATGTTAGCGGGATAATGTCATTTAATATGCCTGCGGGTTATGAAAAAGTAATTGAATACACCGAAAAGCCCCGCACCAGTTTTGAGGACATCCGCAAAGCCGCGCCCGAAAACCGCGAGCAGATCAAAGCTTCTATATACGCTATCTTAAACAATTGCCGGTTTGAAAACAGCACACCAAACAAAGGTTATATTGAAGCGCTTGGATTGAAAGCGGATAAATAATACGTATGTAAAGCTAAAATTGGGTTAAATATTAAAAATAAGTATTATTGTATTCTGCGATAGCCAATTATAGCATTCCTGTTAACCTGCGTTTAATGGGAAATAGTCATAAATATGATTTCGGATATTTTTAAAAATTTGGTCAAGTTATTATTTGCCGGGTTACTGTTTTTTACGGCAACTTTAAATAGTTATGCCCAAAAAACCATAACCTTAAATGATAGCATAAGCCAGCATATTTTCTCGTACAGCGAAATTGAGGGATTTGAAGATAAAAGCGGTAAACTAACTATCGACCAGGTTAAAAGCCCGGCAATGGTTTCGGCGTTTGTGCCCAATGCTATTTACACGCCCAAAACATCAACCCTTAATGGTATTTATTGGTACAAGATAAAGATAAGGCATGCCTATGCCACAAAAAACGACTGGATACTGGAGTTTTTTGACCAGACCATAGATGATATCGAGATCTATTCGCCTCAAAGTAACGGTAAATATGTTGCAACTTACCTGGGCAGCAGGCACCCGTTTGCCCAGCGGTTATTTCAGCATAAAAACCTCACTTTAAATATCAACAGTAATTTATACGGCGAAAATACGTATTACATCCGCCTCAAATCGCACCAGCCGGCCAACGTAATTGTCGTATTGCGATCGGTGACCTGGTTTGTCCATTACGCGCTCGATGAGTATTTTTTCTTCGGTGTTTTTTATGGGATGCTGGCGGTTTTTGCCTTATATAATTTGATGATGTTTTTTGCCATACGGCAAATTCAGTATTTGTATTATGTAATGTACAACCTAAGTATCGGCTTGTATGAAATGTGCGCCGATGGCGTTGCCTACCAGTATATATGGCCAAATTCGCCGGTATGGAACCAATATGCTTATGGTATAGCCTTGTTTTTTGCCAGTGTTTTTGGCATGTTGTTTACCCGTAGCCTGCTGTATGTACGGGTTAAAGCGCCCAAACTAAACCGGTTAATATGGTGGGTTATAGCCTTGCGCAGCATATTTTTTATATTGTGTTTAACGGTAAACAACAATTGGTTTAACTACCGTATAATTGAAATTGTGCCGTTATTGTTGGCCTGCTATACAGGTTATTATGTGCTGAGTAAAGGCTACTGGCCTGCACGGTTTTTTGTGGTGGGTTATAGCTTCTTGTTTTTGGGCTTCATTATTAAAGTATTAATAGCGCTTGACGTTACGTGGCTGCCGTTTGGCCCTGTAACCCATTATAGTCTTAGCTTTTGTTTTATTATGGAGATGCTCTTCATCTCATTCGCCATTGCCGAAAAGGTGAGGATACTGAAAAAGAAAAAAGATTATGCCCAGCGCCGCATCATCAGGCAGATGAAGCAAAACGAAGAGCTGAAAGACAGTATCAATAAAAAATTAGAAGAGCAGGTTAGCGAACGTACAAAAGAGCTGGTTGAAAAATCAAAGGTTATCGAAGATCAGAACGATGAGCTAAAATCGGTCAATATCCTGTTAAAAGAGCAAGCCGAAGAAATTTCGAGGATCAATATTTTACTGGAGAAAGACAATATCACCCTGCATACCAATATTGAAAAAGTTACGCATGACCGTGTCATGTCAACAGAGGTTGATTTTGAAGAGTTTAGCAGGATATACCCCGACCGGGAAACCTGCTTTAAATTTCTATCGGACCTGAAATGGGGGAACGGTTACGCCTGTAAAAAATGCAATAACGTTAATTACAGCAACGGGCATTTGCCTTATAGCCGCCGTTGTTCTAAATGTGGGTATGATGAATCTGTGATAGCCTATACCATACTACAGAATACGCGTATCCCTATTAACAAAGCATTGTATATCATTTTCCTAATGTACTCAACCAAAGGAAGGATATCATCACATAAGCTGTCGGAGATAGTTGATATCCGCCAAAGCACCTGCTGGGTTTACGCCACCCGTATCAAAAAACTAATGGAATTTAAAAAGAAAGAACTGCGCAACGCGGGTAGCCAGGGCTGGGGGAAACTGGTACTGGAGGTGATTGACGATTAACCTTATGCATCGCCTTCGTTTTTTATACCCTTTAACAAAGCATAAATAGCCATAGCGTGCCCATGACCAAGGTCAAAATCTTCTTTTAGCCATTTTATAATATCGCCTGCTTTAACGCCGGTATTAAGTACGCCGTTTTGGGTAAAATGCTTTTGTTCGGCAAGTGCCCTGAAATCGGCAGGCCCTTTGCCGGTTTTTGTTTTGATGTTGGTGAGGTAAGCCTGGAATGACATGTTATTATGGGTTTAGATTATATTAAATCCATTAAATTTCTGTTACATAGACAGCCAAGATCGTTAGCTATCAAAAATGCAGCTTTTAGCTTTTATTAAGATAAATATAACGGAATATTTTGTTGCTGCTTAAACTTGTATATTTAAATTACTTTTTTAAAACGGTCGGTTAAACATTTTTGTTTTATGGAATCAGAAACTTCGAGAGAAGAGAAAATAGCGCTTTATGATAAACTGGTGGCCACACACCCCCACGCGGTGCGCAAGGGCGATACCATGCCCTATACCTCGCTCAATGGCACATGTATAGTTATTTCACTAAAGATGATTACGTAGCGCTCAAACTGCCCGAGGCGGAAAGGGTAAAGTTTATGGATCAATACCAAACCACTTTGGTACAGCAATATGGCATCACTCAAAAAGAATACGTGGTGGTACCCGACAGTTTGCTGGGAAAAACGAGTGAACTGAGCGCCTGGTTTGTTATCAGTTATGATTATACCAATAGCTTAAAACCCAAACCAACCGCGAAGAGTAAAAAATAGGACTAACTTGAGTTTACTAAGGATTTAATCACAACGCACAATATTGCAATGCCATGATATGTAAAACTGTACCTTTGCACGAAATTATTTTCGTTGTAAAGTGCTTTATTCATTAGCGCCCATTCCCCGGAATAATACCAATGGCGCATGAAAAAAATTGTTGATTATCGGAAACTTTTAGATGTAAATGAAACTGCAGAGCTGCAGGAATTAAAAACCGTTTACCGCGGTTTAATGAAAACCTGGCATCCCGATAAATTTCATGATAACGACGAAGCCAGGGCCGAAGCAGAAGATAAAAGCAAGGTTATTATTGAAGCCTACCATTTTTTAGTAAGCATAGCACCCGAAACCCGTAACCAAAACCTAACGGCTTACGGAGTAACTACAAGCACACAGGCTATATTAGATTTTGAATATAAATCGCAGGTATTGAAGGTGTATTTTGCCGATGGCAATGCTTATGAATACTTTGATGTGCCCAAGGCGGCTTATGTCAAACTGGTCAATTCAGATTCGCCGGGCAGGTTTGCGCGTCGGCATATATTTAATGCTTACGTTTACCGTAGCATTAATAAACTGGCCGAAACTGCTTAGACTTTTTCAGGCTAAGCAGTTTGGACGAGTATCAAATATAAGATAATGATATACTAATTTATATTGTTAAAATTAACAAAAACTTATAATCCTAAATCTTACGGAGAATTATTAAGTGCTGTACTTACTGTAGGTAAAACTAATAAGTAAGACTTAATTAACCAATGGATTCGTTTCTTATTGCCCCTAAATTAGCTACAGGTATAAAGAGTTTATTAAAATTCGTACCATTAATTAACGTGGCCTGAATTCCTCTTGTATGACTCAATGACAGGTCAGCTAAAAACTCTATAAAATCCTTATCGGTAAATTGCTTG
>JABDBT010000126.1:0-2678 GCA_013288465.1 Bacteroidota bacterium
CAAGGTTATTGTGATTGGGTAGGCTCGGCCAAACAGGAAGATACCCGCAAAGTAAGGGCCGATAAGGCAATGATCATGTTGCGCAATAAACAAAAAACGCTTAAAACATAGTTTTCTAAAAGTGAGACCATAATTAAGTATATAATCCTTATTATTGCTCATAACCTTATTACGCAAATGAAATCACTTTTTAGCCTTTTATTATTTTTGTTGACGGCGACTTGTTTAAGTGCCCAAACCTTCCAAACATCACTTCCTCAAAGGCGGATACAGTTTCGAACCATTGGTAAGGATAGTATCAACCTCAATTTGAATGATGAGTACGACATGATTGAAGATAGCTGTGCCCAAATTATAAGGCATGGGCATTTAAACATGGGGGAACGGAAATTTGTCGGAAAATTTCAGGATGTGAGCAAACTCGACCCTTCTGTTGTCGTTTCAGAAGGTACCTATACTAATGATGGATTAAAAACCGGCCTGTTTATCTCGCATTATCTCAATGGAAATTTAAGATCAAAAGGCTCCTATAAAAACGATAAATATGATGGCAAGTGGGAAACTTACTATGAAGATGCCAAACCGGCGCTGATATTTGAGGTAGTTAATGATACCACAAGTATAATTGATGCATGGGATGCGGGAGGAAAAAAAACAATAGACAATGGAAAAGGCAGCTATCAGGTGAATTTAGGCTCGGTAAGCTGGAAAGGCAAATTAGTTAACGGCAGGCCCGATGGTACATGGAGCGCTTTTAAAACAGATGATGCTACACAAACTAATTTAGTTGAAGAATCATTTAAGAAGGGTAAATTTCAAAAAGGGAATACATCAATGAAAAAATACACAGATGTATCGCGGGTAGTTTTGATCAACCCTGAAACGTTTGTTTTTACGCGCGCCGAAAAATTGCGTATTTCAATGGTTCCTTGTAATGGTACTAAACGCAAGCATGTTGTGAATGCTCAATATAATAACGGGTTGTCATCATTTTCAATGTATATAAGTGATTTGGTTAAACCTGTAATAAGCACTTATAATATTGTAGCATATAAAGATGATCTTACACTTGACGGCGATATTTCTGAAAAAGGCACCATAACAAGCTTAAAAGCACACAACACGTTTAACGAAAGCCTGGCAAGGGGTATTATTATTGCATTACGTAATTTGCCGGTTTTAAATCCTGCAATGGTTGATGGTAAAGCGGTTAAACAGCAATTTACTATAACATTTACTTTTCTCAATGGCATGTATAGCTTTACTTATAAGTTTTTACCAGTAAAGGCCGAATAAACATGCGAATTTATTGCAGATCATCATCCGGGAGGTGGTCATCGTCTTCCGGGTCGGGTTCGTATAGGTCATCACCTGCCTGTATTTCATGCAGGTCATCAGTGTCTTCCATTTCATCTTCAAAATTCTCGTCGTCCAGGTCAGTTTGGTCTTCGTCGTCTTCCTCCCAGTCTTTTTTTTCTATCGGGTCATCGCCCCAGGGCATATTTGTTGAATTTCCAAATGCTGCTATCATAAACTTATTTTTTTATTGTTTAGAAAGGTACAATTATACTGCCAAAAAATAACTGCTGATTTCATATCAAAATTCTGCCCTCACAACACACGCTTCCTTGCTGTTTTTTACGATATTGTATAAAAAACATTTGCATAAATGACTTTATCTGACATCGCCAATATCCGTTTAACCAATCAACAATTAGCCGGTACAAATCTTAAAACCGCGAAGGAAATGGTTGGCTGGATGGGGGCAATGCAGGCCCAGGACTATGCCATGTCAAAATGGGCTGTTGGCATCCGTCTGCCAAATTCAACGGACAAACTTATACAAACCGCAATTGCTAAAGGCGAAATTATCCGCACACACCTGTTGCGCCCAACCTGGCATTTGGTGTCGGCAGATGATGTTCACTGGATGCTTCAACTCACAGGGCCACGGGTTAAGGCCTTTATGAGATCGAGGATAAAACAACTGGAGCTTACAGAAGATATATTTAGCAAAAGCAGTGCTATTATTGAAAATGCTTTGGCCGGCCATAATCATTTAACCCGCGATGAGTTGATGGTTAAGGTTAATGAGGCTAATATCAATACGGATGACCTGAGAGGGTTACACCTGATGCTACGCGCCGAACTGGACGGTATTATATGCAGCGGTGTAACCAGGAATAAAGAACAAACTTATGCCCTGCTGGAAGAACGGGTATCAAAAACAGGCACATTTAATGAAGACGAAGCCCTTGGCAAATTGGCCCGCAGGTATTTTGCAAGCCATGGCCCGGCAACTTTGGCTGATTTTGTTTGGTGGTCGGGCTTATCTGTTACCGATGCCAAACGTGGGTTTGAAATGGTTAAATCCGGTTTTGTTGCAGAAACCATTGGCAAACAGACCTTTTGGATGAGCAATTCTATTATAGTTCCTGAAGCCCACCCAAAATCGGTTTACTTATTACCCGCGTTTGATGAGTTTATAATAAGTTATACTGATAGAACGGCGGCTATTGTTGCCGAATTGCAGCATAAAGCATTTACCACCAATGGTATTTTTAAACCCGTAATAGTAGAAAACGGCAGGGTAACCGGGATATGGAAACGAACTGTAAAGAAAGATAAGGTAACTATTGAAACAGCTTATTTTAAACCACAAAGCCAGGCCGCAATGA
>JABDBT010000126.1:2688-4388 GCA_013288465.1 Bacteroidota bacterium
CAATGAACAGGGTAGCTAAAGCAGCTAAATCATTTGGTGATTTTTTGGATAAGAGGACCGAAATAATATAATATTGCCCGATGAAAATATACCAGCAAGCAATCCGTCTTACCGAACGAAAAAGAGGTTTCCATATCATCACAGCAGAAATTATAAATGCACTGCCGCAGATCAGCGAACTCAAAATTGGTATTTGCCAGGTTTTTATTCAGCATACATCAGCCTCATTAACCATTAATGAAAATGCCGACCCAACGGTTAGGAAAGACTTTGAAATGTATTTTAATAAAGCCGTGCCCGAAAATGACCCCGCTTATCAGCATGATGATGAAGGCCCGGACGATATGCCCGCACACCTTAAAGCTGCTATATTAGGAAGCTCGGTAACAATACCTATCCGCAACGGCAGGTTAGCCCTTGGTACCTGGCAAGGCATTTATTTATGCGAACACCGTAACTACGGCGAAGCCCGGAAGTTGATTATTACCGCGTGGGGGGAGGGGGAGATTGAATGAGCGATTGAGTGAATGATTGAATGAGCGGATAGGTGCAAATATTTCGCAACTTAATCTAACCCAATCAACCATTCACCTAATCAACCACTAACTAAAACTTAGCTTCCGAAAACGGAAGATTATAAACATCAGCAACAGCTTTGTAGGTTACAGCGCCGTTAAAAACATTTAAACCTTTTAGCAACGCTGCGTTTTCGCTAAATGCTTTTGCGAAGCCTTTGTTGGCTATTTGCAACGCGTAAAGCAAGGTGGCATTGGTAAGTGCAATAGTTGATGTATAAGGCACTGCGCCCGGCATATTACCAACCGAGTAATGTAACACATCATGTTTAACATAAACCGGGTTATCATGCGTAGTAACCTTGTCGGCAGTTTCAAACATACCGCCCTGGTCAATAGCAATGTCAACAATAACTGATCCCGGCTCCATAACTTTAACCATAGCTTCGGTAACCAATTTTGGCGACTTAGCACCCGGAATTAATACAGCGCCTATCACCAGGTCAGAATTTTTAACCGCTTTGGCAATATTTGCAGAGTTTGATGCAATAGTTGATACCTGGTAACCAAATATATCATCCAGTTGACGTAAACGATCTAAATTATTATCAATAATGGTAACCTCAGCACCTAAACCTATAGCAATTTTAGCTGCGTTGGTACCAGCTACACCGCCACCAATTATGGTTACTTTTCCTCTTCTCACTCCCGGTACACCGCTCAGCAGCACACCTTTGCCTCCATTTGGTTTTTCTAAAAAGCTTGCGCCCACCTGTACGGCCATACGCCCTGCAACTTCGCTCATTGGTGTAAGCAGCGGAAGCGTTCCGTTTGGTAACTGGATAGTTTCGTAAGCAATTGAGGTAACCCTTTTTTCGATCAGCGCGTTAGTTAATTTCGGCTCGGCAGCAAGGTGCAGGTAAGTGAAAAGTATAAGGTCGCTCCTGAAATATTTAAACTCACTTTCAATGGGTTCTTTTACTTTCATCACCATTTCTTCCGCCCATGCCTCGTCAGCAGTAGCAACTATAACAGCACCGGCTTTTTCATAACTCTGGTCTGGAAATCCCGAACCTGCACCAGCACCTGTTTGAACTTTTACAGAATGCCCGGCTGCCCGGAATGCTTCTACACCTGCCGGAGTTACGGCTACACGATTTTCGTTGTTTTTAATCTCTTTAGGAA
>JABDBT010000126.1:4398-4824 GCA_013288465.1 Bacteroidota bacterium
TGATATTTGAGTATATATTTAAATTATTTAATAATTCAGATTGGCAATTTATTTTTACAAAATTATAATTATTCGGCTATTAAATTCAAAAATTCGTAAAATCAGCACTTTAAGCGGGCTTGTTTAAATGCTTGCAAATGCTTCATTAATAGATAGAAACAACCATAAGCGATATAATAAATTACCAACTGCCGCCATTGTGATATATTTGTACTTTCAATCGAAATTTTGCAGTATAATAATTTGCTGCAGATTTATAAAATAATTAATGCCGGGGATAAAAATTGTTAGCATTTTGGGTTGCGGATGGTATGGATTGGGCCTCGCGGCAGCACTTTTGGATAAAAAAATCGCTGTTAAAGGTTCCACAACATCCCCTGATAAACTACAGCAGTTATCAGCTGCAAAGATTGAGCCCTACCTGCT
>JABDBT010000127.1 GCA_013288465.1 Bacteroidota bacterium
GAACACTTTTTATCTAATTTGCAATCGATTGCATATAACTTAAACATGAAATTATATTTTTTAAATACGCTGAGCTTTGTGATGTTGTTTTGCAGTATATCATTTGGCCAGGCACAAAAACAGGGGCAGGCGACTACCGCAAATCAATTGAAAAAAGCGGTAGTTAAAATTGAAAGTATCCAGCAACGGTACGACCTGGCACAGGTTGAAGCGTTGTTGCATAAACAAATAGATACCATAAAAGGGCTTTCGCAGCATGATACTTACGCCAGGCAGGACGCTTTGCTAAATATAAAAGATACTATAAGGGGAACAGGGCTAATGATTGCCGATGGGCCTAAAATCTATTTGGTTACCGCAAAGCATATCATAAAAGCAACCGAAAAGCTGAGCAACGGTTTAGAAACCATTAATGATCTTTTATCTATAAAGACCGATGATGGCGATAAAAAAACAAACGATATCAGCCTGATGAACCTGGCTACCACTACAGTTAATAACAGGCCGTTTATGTTTTCGCCCGACCAGGATGATCTGGCGGTTATTTCTTTTCAAAAGGATGATTACAAGGTCATTGTAACTTATATGAAACAAAACGGGTGCGTGCCTATCCCCATTCAATCCATCGCTCAAATGGATAATTATAATGCTGGGGATGATGTTTTCGCGGTTGGATTTCCTGCATTAGGTGGTAGTAAGAGTTCCGTGGTATCAAATGGAAAAATCGCATCGATAACTCAATCACAACACAATTATATAGCTAATTTAATTGTTTATCCCGGCAATAGCGGTGGCCCTGTAATTGCAGGCAATAAACTAATTGGTATTTTAAGCTATCAAACCGGCATGCAAACAAATATCGACGCGGCTGCACATCCTTATGAAAAAGCTAATTCGGCTATGGTAATAAAGGCCGCTAATATATTGCCGCTTTTGAGGAAATTACAGCAGAATGAACGAAATGCAGGTTTTAAGTAAGAGGTTAAAGGTGACGCAAAGCAAAAAGACCTTTTACCTTTCTCCTTTTACCCTTAACCTAATGCTTGTGAAATATCTTCGATCAAATCATCAATATGCTCCAACCCAACCGAAACCCTTAAGAGGTTAAAAGGGGTTTTAGTATCCGGGCCTTCAACGGATGCCCGGTGTTCGATCAAGCTTTCTACGCCGCCTAAACTGGTGGCCTGGGTGAATATTTTAACACTGTTTATTACCCGCCTTGCTTCGGCCTCGCCACCTTTAATGCAGAACGAAAATACCCCGCCGAACGTTGTCATTTGGTCTTTAGCGGTAGCATGTTGCGGGTGCGAAGGCAGGCCCGGGTACATTACCTGCTCAACTTTGGGGTGTGTTTCTAAATATTCGGTCAATAGTTGTGTGTTTTGGCAATGGCCGCGCATACGGTAAGGCAGGGTTTTTATGCTTCTAACCAGTAAATAACAATCAAACGGCGAGGGGATAGCGCCGCCCATTTCCTGTATCTGGCGTATCTTTTGCCACCAGTCGCTTTTTTCGGCAGTAATTAACACGCCGCCCATCAGGTCGCTATGGCCGCCAAAGTATTTGGTGCATGAGTGCATAACCAGGTCGGCGCCTAATGCTAAAGGCAACTGGCATAGGGGCGTAGCAAACGTATTATCGCAAGCCACTTTTATATTATGCTTTTTAGCAATCCCCACCACTTTTTTAATATCGGTTATTTTAAGCAGTGGGTTTGACGGTGTTTCTATCCATATTAAGTCCGTATTTGGTTTAATATGACTGTTTAATATATCAGTATCATTAATTTCAATAAAATCAAATTCTAAAATCCCCTCAAATAAACTCTTTAACTGGTTGCGCAGCCCGTGGTACATATCATTGGGTGCTATGATATGGGTGCCCGGTTTTAATGATTGAAAAACAGCCATTCCTGCCGCATTGCCTGATGAGAAGCTGGCCGCGTCGGCACCGTTCTCTAATTTAGCCAGCACATGCTCTAACGAGGTACGGTTTGGATTAGCCGCCCTACTGTAAATATAGCCGCTGTCATAACCACCGTCGGCATTGCGCTCAAAAGTTGTAGATAGGGTAATGGGTTGTATAACCGCTTTTGAGGTTTCGTCGATATAGTTGCCGGCGTGGATGGCTATGGTTTCCGTTTTCATGAAATTTGATTTGTGCAAACTTAATGGTTTATGGGTTATTTTGGCTAAAGCCAGATAAATTGATTTGCCTTTTATCCGTTGGTTGAAACCAACGGCAATGATATTTTAACTCATTGCCGTCACATTTATGTGACGGATAAATATAATCAAACATATAAGGGCTTTAGCCAAAATAAATGTCCGCTTAGCGACAATTTGAATTGCGTTCATAGATATTACACCCCCATTACATTAACATTTACTACTTTTGCTTAAAGAATTTTTAATGGGAGCTGAAAATAATTTACAGGTATTATTGCAGGATCCGGGCTTATCTGCTGATTTAAAAGATATTGCAGCAAAAGTCCTCAACAATCAACGCATTACTTTTGACGAAGGTGTTTTATTGTTTGAAAAGGGCCAACTGGGTTATTTGGGCGTATTAGCCAATTATATCCGCGAAAAACGTCACGGTGATAAAACCTATTTCAACCGCAATTTTCATATTGAGCCAACCAATCTTTGTGTTTACGATTGTAAATTTTGTTCGTATTCGCGACTGATCAAGCAAAAATCAGAAGGGTGGGAATACACCATGGACGAAATGTTCGACATCGTAAAAAAATACGATAACGAACCGGTTACCGAAGTGCATATTGTAGGCGGCGTTTTACCGCAATATGATGTGCCTTTTTATACGGAACTGTTTAGCCGCATAAAAGCGCACCGCCCCGAACTGCACGTTAAAGCATTAACCCCGGTTGAATATCATTATATATTTAAGAAGGCTAAAATTGATTACGCTACCGGCATGAAAATGATGCTGGATGCCGGGCTGGAATCAATACCAGGCGGCGGGGCTGAGATATTTCACCCGGAAATAAGAGAGCAGATTGCTAAAGATAAATGTACTGCCGACCAATGGCTGGCCATACACGAGGAATGGCATAAGCTGGGCGCCCGTTCAAACGCCACCATGTTATATGGCCATATTGAAAAATACTGGCACCGCATTGACCACATGGACCGCCTGCGCCAGTTGCAGGATAAAACGGGAGGGTTCCAAACGTTTATTCCGTTAAAGTTCCGCAATAAGGATAACCAGATGTCTAACGTGCCCGAATCAACTGTTGTGGAAGACCTGCGGAATTATGCTATTTCAAGGATTTACCTGGATAACTTTGATCACATTAAAGCTTATTGGGCTATGATAAGCCGCACAACGGCACAATTATCATTAAACTTTGGTGTGGATGATATTGACGGTACGCTTGACGATACCACTAAAATATACTCGATGGCGGGCGCCGAAGAGCAAAACCCCGGCATGAGCACCAAACAATTGGTTGAGCTGATAAAACAGGTGGGGCGTTACCCTATTGAGCGCGATACCTTATATAATGTAGTTACCGATTATAATGACTACGAATTTCCGGAAGAAGTAAAGCCGCAGTTTTATAAATTGCCGGTGATTAATTAGTCGATAGTTGATGGTCAATAGTCAATGGATCTGTAAATCTATACTATGGACTATGGACTATGGACTATGGACTAAAACAAATGACAAAAACACTATACATCGTCCGCCACGGGCAAACTGATCTGAATAAACAAGGTATTGTACAGGGCCGGGGGAGGGATACCGAACTAAACGAAGAAGGCCGCAAACAAGCCGGTTTATTTTTTAAGGCTTACCAATCTGTTCCGTTTGATAAGATCTATATATCAGCGTTGAAACGTACGCAACAAAGTATCCAGCAGTTTATAGATAAAGGCATTCCTTACGAAAAACTACCCGGACTTGACGAGTTGGCCTGGGGTATTTATGAGGGACAGCCCAGCACACCTGCTACCAAAGCGGCTTTTTTACAACTTTTGCGCAGCTGGATGGATGGAAAGCTGGATGTTAAGTTTGAGGGCGGCGAAAGCCCCAATGAAGTTAAACTAAGGCAAATTGAAGCCCTGAACATTATTATGAGCCATCCGGAAGAAAGCAATGTGCTTATTTGTATGCACGGCAGGGCGATGCGCCTGTTTTTATGCCTGCTTACCGGCAAACCGCTTACCGAAATGGAAAATTACCCGCACCAAAACCTGGTATTATATAAAGTAACTTATGACGGCGACAAATATGAAATTGTTGACTTTAACAATGCCGAACATTTAAAACAATAAGTATTGAAATTTACAAAAGCGTCGGCCAGGTGCGGTTCCCCTCTTGAGAGGGGTGGAGGGGTGTGTCCTTTAGGCATTGTGCATAAACACACCCCTGCCATTACGCCTGTCCAACGCGCCCCCTCTCAAGAGGGGAACTTAACTTGATCTATTAAAATATTTTTCTATCTCTGTGAAAAACATAAAAATATCCGCTGTTAGCTATACCAACACCAAACCGTTTTTATACGGACTTCAACATACCGATATCATCAATCAAATTGACCTTAGCCTGGATATTCCGGCTGATTGCGCGCAAAAATTGATAGACGATAAGGTTGATATTGGCCTTATACCTGTTGCGGCTGCGTTAAACCTGCCTTATTGGGAAATTGTAGCTGATTATTGTATCGGCGCTAA
>JABDBT010000128.1 GCA_013288465.1 Bacteroidota bacterium
ACTTGTTTCTGAAATATGCACCGGGTTGGTAACCGTTGTATAATAGCCAACTGTTGAACTGCTAATAGGGTAATTGCCCAGGGCATCAAAAGTGGTGTTGGCACTTTGATAACCTACAGCCAGGAATGGGGTAAAGAAAGCCAGTTTTTTAGAGATAATGGCCTGTACGTTTGTCCCGCTGAATACGCCGTTGATGTGTTGGGTTGAAAAATCGGTCTGGGCACCGGCCGCAGGCTGTGTGCCTGCATCGGGGTTTACGGTAAGTGGTACATTGTAATTGATACGGTTGTAGTTTACAGCGATAGCCAGGTCAAACGGTTTAATAGCTCCTTTTTTAGCAAAATCCTGTATAAGATCATGTTTTAAACCGAAGCCGGTCATACTTACCGAACCTGCATTGCTGCCAATTTTGATAGTAGGGGTGGTGCGTATAGTTAAATCGGTATTTTTAAATATGCCCACGGTAAGCTGAATGTTTGGCGCCGGAACGTATTGAATTACACCATTTGGCATATTAAAAGTAGTAAGTACCTGCGTGTGGGCATCGTTCCAAACATCCATTTTAGGAGTAGCGGCATTTTTATCACCTCCAAAAGTTGGAGCAATGCTTGTTGGCGAAGCCGGATCAACGGTCAGGTGGTTTGATAAACCAATTTTAGTTACATCAAAACTTTGATCGCTAACGGGTACCTGGGCAACGTTAGCCGTAATACGAAGGTCGAAATGTAAAAATTTCTTGGTTTTGGCCGTATTGTTCCATCCGCTATTTAAACCTATCCCAAAACCTTTAAATAAAGGTTCGGCAAAGTTTTGCAAAAGCTTTGTTGCATCAGCCGGGCTTGATTTAATTAACTGGTCAAAACCGCTTCCACTACCGCTGTTATTGTTGTTGTTTTGGGCATTGGCCCTGAACGCCATTGTAATTAACAAGGCGATGACAATTAGTGAGTAAATTTTTTTCATGTTTTTAAACTTGTTGATATTGATCTATAACTTTTAAGTCCTGTTTATCAAATTAATGATAAATCAGGACTTAAAAGTATTTATAGATCACGAATATTTATTTTACATTGACCGTCAATATGTTAAAACATCGTTTCCTGTTTATTTTGGCTATTTTAATTGGTGCAGCATTAAACACAAATGCGCAAAGCGGCATTAATCAATTGTTTATATCAACTGCCTCGGATGAATTTCATTTGATAGATGCCTACAGCACGCCGTTATATAAAGCTATAGGGGCCAATTTAAATACCGGGTGGACCAATACTGCAACGGTTAATGATCATTTTACTTTTGATCTGCGTTTCAACGTTTCTGTCACCCCCTTTCCAAATGCCGATAGAACCTTTGATGCATCAAAAATAGGGCTCACTACGTTAGTTCCGGCCAATCCTAATAAAACAATTAGCCCCACAATTGGAGGCGGTACTACAGTTGGGCCTGTATATAACCTCGATAATAATGGGACGGTTGTTGATCAGTTTACACTCCCCAAAGGGCAAGCTTCATCAGTGCAAACCAAACAAATTCAGCTAACTTTTGGCATCACAAAAAACACGGATATCATTATACGCGGGATACCTGACGTGGATATGGGCGACAATTTCGGGAAATATTCGATGATCGGTTTTGGGATAAAACATAATATTTTGAAAGATATTATGGATGATGAGCAGGAAAACATACCTTTTAAACTGGCTGTTTTATTTGGTTATACGCATTTGAACCTTAATATGCCGCTTAACGTTCAACCGATCTCAAACACACCTGTAGCTACATTTTTTGGTAACCAGTCTACTGATTTTTCAAATCAATATTTAGAGGGGAAATTTAATAGCTATGTTGCGCAGGTAATAATGTCTGATAAGATTGCTTTTGTTACACCGTTTTTAGCAGTAGGATATAACACCACCAGTTACAATGTAAACGCAATAGGTAACTACCCATACCTTTTTTACGAAAACCAATACTATTACCTTCCGCTCAGGTCGGGCGTTTATAGCAAAAGTGCTTTTGGGGTAAGTGCATTAGGCGTAAACCTGGGTTTCCAGGTAAATTTTGACAGGTTTCGTATTGGTGCTTCTTACAGTATATCCGACCTGCAAGGCTCAGCAAGCTATAATACCTTTAATGCAAGCGCCAGTGTAGTTTTCTAAGTTATAACCATGAGCTTTGATTTAGAAATTTACAGCCCCATCCATCAAATTAAAGATACCCTTTTTGACGAACAAGGTTTAAAAGTTTACATCAAACGCGATGATCTGATACATCCCATCATATCGGGTAATAAATGGCGCAAATTAAAATACCTGCTTAACAAAGCACAATCAATTAATAAAACCCACCTGGTAACATTTGGCGGGGCCTATTCCAACCATTTACTGGCAACAGCCGCCGCGGGGGCAAAATTTGGTTTTAAAACTACCGGCATTGTACGCGGCGAACAAGTTGAAAACGATACCTTGTTTCTTTGCCGCCTGCACGGAATGAACTTATTATTTACCGACCGCGAAAGCTATCGCGATAAGCAAGCCCTGTTTAATAAATATTTTATTAATGATGCAGATGCCTTTTTTATTGACGAAGGAGGAGCATCTGCCGAAGGCGCCAAAGGTTGCAGCGAACTGGTTAATGAGTTAACCGAAATCTACGACCATGTCTTCTGCGCTTGCGGAACAGGCACCACCGCGGCAGGCATTATTAACGGAATAACCCAACATCATCTCGCTACCGGGTTTCATGCCATTCCTGTTTTTAAAAATGGAGATTTTATGGGTGATGAGATCAACAAACTGCTTATAACCCCCGCCAGTTATCAACTGCATACCGGTTACCATTTTGGCGGCTACGGTAAAGTAAATGACGAGCTTATCAATTTTGTTAAACAATTTGTAGCTAAAACCGGCATATTAATTGAACCCATTTATACCGGCAAAATGCTGTACGCAGTGTATGACCTGGCAGCTAAAAACTATTTTAAGCCCGGCAGCCGGATACTCGCTATACATAGCGGCGGCCTTTGGGGATTACTGGGAATGAAGGATAGGTTTCTTTAATGTGCAGATGTTTTAATGTTGGTTTTCAGTGTGACAATTACCGGCACATGATCGCTGTATTTTGTCCAGAAATCATGTGCACCTATTTCTACTGACTCAATCTGTTTGGCGATGGTTTCCGATACAAAACAATAATCCAAATGATACGGCTTGTTCTGATGCCGGTATAAATAAAATGTGGGGTGTTGCTCAGTACCTTGTACCTGTTGATGATGTAAATGGTAGGCACTCCTTATCCCTCTTTGTTCAAGGTATTTCACCACGCTTGAATGATTGCCCGCGCGGTGCGGCCTGTCCCATATTGTATTGCTGTTAAAATCGCCGGTAAGTATGGCCGGTTTAGCCTTTAACAGGCTGTCATGATGATGAATTGCTTTCCAAACCTGCTCAACGTATTGACCGTCTTTATCGTTGGGGTTATTTGCCCATATCGCAAAAAGGTTAAAGTCAAATTGCCCACCGGTTACCGCTATTGGTACAATGGTTTGCAGAGCGGGGTTGTGTTCTTCTAAAACCCGGAACCGGTAATCACCATAAGAAAATATGGCAAGTCCCTTGTGCCTGTTTTTACCAAACCATAAAATATCTGTTGGCTTTGGCGTACCCGCATCAAACACCAATTTTTCGGGGCATTCACATTCCTGGACAACTAATATATCCGGCTCATGGGCTAAAATGATATCCGCCTTTTTGCGGAAAGCCATATTACAGTTCCAGGTTATTATTTTCATTGCAGATTGAAAATAACGAATAAGCATTGCGAGTTAAACCAATTTTCAATCGGAACCAAGTATCCATAGTTTTCAATTTTCTTCAATTGGCGATTCGCTTTATATCCTTTTTATTTTCTTCAGTGTTTTAACATCTGTAATATCCTGTCGCCTGCCAGAGGCTTGTTTATTTTTCACCAGGTCATTAAGGCCAATATAATTAATACTGAGTCCATTCTCCAGTTTGATTGTTTGCATATCTACAACAGCTTCTTTAAATTCAACCCCATCAATTGAATTAAGCACGTCGATGCGCAACGGAGGATAACCAATCTGGCTTATCAATCCTTCTGTCAAAAAATCTTCCGTTTTAAAACCTAATGATTTTAGCCCAAAACCATTAATTACCTTCAACATGCGGACTGCATTTTCATCAGATACTTTAATCCAGATATCTAAATCGCCCGTATGCCTCGGTTTACCATAAAATGCCAGCGCATATCCACCCACCACCATATATTCTACTTTATGCTGGTTCAACAGTTTAACAAAATCTTCAAAGTCTTCTGCAAGTGTCATAGTTATTGCCTTTTCTTTACAACCTTTGTTTTGTCCATTCGTTGCCCTTTTATCAAAGATTGTGAAATAATAGAAGTTACGGCAGCAGCCCGCTCTATAACAGGCCTGCTTAACCAATACATTAGGTCACGTTCTTCATCATTGGCTTCCTTCAGCATTACTTTTCTTATAACCGGTACTATTTTCCGGCCTCGCGTTTCATGTTCAGTTTTAGGCTTCATGATCACATTTTTCCGTTCTATTCTTATTTCCAAATTTTCATAAGCGGTTTTTGCTTTGCTT
>JABDBT010000129.1 GCA_013288465.1 Bacteroidota bacterium
GCTAAGGCGACACGCGGTAGGGGGTTGGGAGGCTAACCCTTAACCCGTTCTACATAATTACCGGTAGCGGTATCAACTTTCACTTTATCGCCAATGTTGATGAACAGCGGCACATTGATTTCGGCGCCGGTTTCGACAGTGGCTTTTTTCATGGCGCCGGTTGAAGTATCGCCTTTAACAGCAGGCTCGGTATAGGTTATTTCCAGCTCGGCCGAGCCGGGGATAGAGCCCATAATGGGTTCTTCGCTTTCAAACGCAACAATAACGTTCATGCCCTCTTTTAAAAACTTTACGGCTGTGCCAAATAAAGCTTTGGGCACGTTATGCTGATCGAAAGTGTCGTTATCCATGATCACCAGCTGATCGCTGTCTTCGTATAAATATTGGTAATTGTTGGTTTCAACCCTGGCTATGGTTACGTCCTCATCGGTACGGAAACGGTATTCGACCAGCTTGCCCGATCTGACATTACGCATACGTGCCTGGTAAAAAGCGCGCAAATTGCCCGGGGTACGATGTAAAAATTCTTCTACCTGTAGTAACTCGCCGTTAAAGCGGAGAATGTTGCCGTTCTTAATTTCAGATGCTTTAGACATAAAATTTATATTGAGGCGCAAAATTAGGGAGTTAGTTTGAAAGAAGCAAGCGTTGGTTGATTAGGTTGATTGAGTGAGTGGTTGATTAGGTTGGATTATGTTGTAAAAATTGTAATGGTTGTAAGCTGTAACTACTCACCTAATTAACTCAATCAACCACTCACCATAAAACAACCACTCACTCAGTCAACCCAATCCAACCCAATCAACTCTTAAAGTCAGAGACGTTTAACCTGTGATCACAAAAAGAATACTCATGCTCCTGGTTTGAGCAAATAATGGTTAGGCGGTTTTGGGCGTATTGCTGTACGAGGCTTAAATACCATTCAACGCCTTGTGTATCTAAATTAGAGGTTGGCTCGTCAAGCATTAGCATGGGGGTATCGGCACAAAAAGCGAGGGCCAGTTTAAGCCGTTGTTTCATGCCCGACGAAAAGTACCTGATGGCTTTGTTTTTACTGCTGTGCATACCCAGTATATCAATTACCGCCGCCGCATCTATTCCGGCTTTGTAGGGCTTAAACTTAAAATGAAAGTCTATTACTTCGGTAAGGGTAAATTCTTCAATTAACTCTAAATAGGGTGCGGCTAAACTCATGTGCTGAAATACCTGCTCGATATCAATTAACTCGTCGCCCTTAAAAAAGCTAATGGTGCCTGCTGATGGCGAAAGGCTGCCGTTTAAAACCTGTAGCAACGTAGATTTGCCCGAGCCGTTTGGCCCTAATATGGCGTAGGTTTCGGGGCTGTTGAAAGTATGGTCTATCCCCCGGAATATCCAGTCGCGGTTAAAGCGGCGGCCAATGTTTTGGAGGGTGATGTGATAGTTTATGGTCGATAGTCCATAGTCCATGGTGTTGATTTGGTTTATAGTCGATGGTCGATAGTAAGTTTTATAGTCCATAGACGATGGTCCATAGTGTTAATTTTAATTTATAGACTGTAGCCCATAGTTTATGGCACTAAATAGCAAACTAACTATGGTCCATGGACTATCGACCATAGACCACCTACGAATTACCGAATCCCTTCATAATACCGCGTTGCGAGTTCTGCACAAAGTTGATGATCTCGTCGCGCTCGATGGTTGGGTTAAATTCGGCTTCAATAATATCAAGCGCTTTGGTCATATTATACTTTTTAAGGAATATAATACGGTATATCTCCTGTATCTCGTTAATTGTTGCGGCGGTAAAGCCCCTGCGGCGCAGGCCAACAGAGTTGATGCCTATATAAGATAAAGGCTCGCGCCCGGCCTTGGTAAATGGCGGTACATCTTTACGTACCAGCGAACCGCCTGATATCATGCTATGCGCGCCTATCTCAACAAACTGGTGTACGGCAGAAGTGCCGCCAATAAACGCGTAGTCATAAACATTAATATGCCCGGCTAATTGCACGGCATTGGCAATGATCACATTGTCGCCGATAACACAATCGTGCGCAACATGGGTATAGGCCATTAACAAGCAATTATTGCCAATGGTAGTGGTGTTTTTGTCTAATGCGGTACCGCGGTTAAGGGTAACGCATTCGCGAATAACGGTATTATCGCCTATAGTTACCGTACTTGCTTCGCCTTTATATTTAAGGTCCTGCGGTGGTGCCGAAACTACAGCGCCAGGAAAAATACGGCAGTTTTTACCAATACGGGCGCCATCCATAATTACCGAATTTGAACCTATCCAGGTGCCTTCGCCAATTTCTACGTCTTTGTGTATGGTTACAAAAGGCTCAATTACCACGTTATCGGCTATTTTAGCCTGCGGGTGTATATATGCTAACGGCTGGATCATATAGAATCAGTTTTTTGTTTTTTTACAATTTGAGCCATAAGCTCAGCTTCAACTACTACACGTTCGCCTACCATGCCAATGCCCTTCATTTGGGCAATGCCCCTGCGTATAGGCGCTATTAAACTGCAATGGAATATGAGGGTGTCGCCGGGCACTACCTTGTCTTTAAAGCGGGCGTTTTCGATCTTTAAAAACAGGGTGATATAGTTTTCAGGATCGGGCACGGTATTTAAAACCAATATGCCGCCGGTTTGCGCCATGGCTTCGATTTGTAAAACGCCCGGAAAAAAGCGGTGTCCCCGGAAAATGACCCATAAACAGATCTTCGTTCATGGTTACATTTTTCAACCCCACCACATGGCTTTTGGTAAGCTCCAGTATTTTATCGATCATTAACATTGGCTGGCGGTGCGGCAAAATGTTCATGATCTGCACGGTATCATAAACCGGCTTCATGTTAGGGTCGTAAACTTTAAAATGCTTGCGGCTCCTTTCCTTTTTTATCAGGGTTTTTATCTTTTTAGCGAAGGCTATGTTAGCCGCGTGGCCCGGCCTTGCAGCCATAATATGCCCGCGCAAGGGTACGCCTACCAATGCCAGATCGCCAATCATGTCCAACAATTTATGCCTTGCCGGCTCATTTTGGTGGCGTAGCTCAATATTGTTCAATATCCCTTGCGGGGCTACCTTAATATCTTTGCGGTTAAACAATTTAGCCAGGTGCGCCAGTTCCTCTTCGTCCACCTGTTTATCAACCACCACGATGGCATTGTTCAGGTCGCCGCCTTTTATCAGGTCGTGTTTTAGCAGCATTTCCAGCTCATGTAAAAAGCAAAAGGTACGGCATGAGGCAATTTCCTTTATAAATTCGGTTATTGACGATATACTGGCATGCTGGCTGCCCAACACCTGCGAGTTATAATCAACCATGCAGGTAAAGCGGTAATCATCATCAAGCGGCATAGCCACCATTTCTACTTTGCGGTCGGCTTCTGAATAATGTATGTTGTAGGGTATATGGTAATACTCACGATCAGCTTCCTGCTCAACCAGGCCGGTTTCTAATATGGCATCAACAAACTGGATAGAGCTGCCGTCCATTATAGGCGTTTCGGGGCCGTCCATATCTATCAGCACATTATCAATCTCCAAACCCACCATGGCGGCCAGTACATGCTCAATAGTGCTTACACTTGCCCCGTTTTGCGAAATGGTTGTACCGCGCGAAGTGTCCGTTACATTATCAGCGTCGGCGTCAATAACGGGCTTGCCCGGTATGTCAACCCGCCTGAATTTATAGCCATGGTTTTCGGCCGCAGGGTTAAAGGTCATGGTAACCCTTTCGCCGGTATGCAACCCTGTACCCGAAACAGAAACCGGGGCCTTAATAGTACGTTGTTTTATGTTCATTTTATAGTAGTCAATGGTCAATGGTCCATGGTCAATAGTCATTTGTCATTAGGCTTTTAATTGCAGCCACCCTGACCATTGACCATGGTCTATTGACCGTTTACATTAATTCTTTTTCAGTTCTGCAATTATTTTTGTTAACTCTTCAACCTTTTTTTCTAATTCGGGCAGCCGTTGTACAACTACCTGCGACCGCATATTATTACTATAAGCTACTGCCGGCGAGCCTGCCCATTTTTTCCCTTCGTCAACAATGGTACGGCTTATACCCGATTGCGCCTGCACCTGCGAGCCTTTAGCTATACTGATATGCCCAACCACACCAACCTGGCCGCCTAAGATCACGTTTTCGCCAATTTTTGTACTGCCTGATATGCCGGTTTGCGCGGCAATTACCGTATTGGCTGCAATTTCAACATTATGCGCAATTTGTACCAGGTTATCAAGCTTTACACCTTTACGTATAATGGTTGAGCCCATGGTAGCGCGGTCAACCGTAGTGTTTGAGCCTATCTCCACATTATCTTCCAGTATCACATTGCCTATCTGGCTTACCTTACTGTAGGTGCCATCGGCATTTGGCGCAAAGCCAAAACCATCGCTCCCTATTATCGCCCCCGAATGTACAATTACATTATTGCCCAGCACGCAATCAAAGTAAACCTTTACCCCGGCAAATAACGTGGAGTTTTCGCCCACGGTAACATTGTCGCCAATATAAACGCCCGGATACACTTTGCTGTTGTTGCCCAGTTTAGCATCGGGCCCGATATAGGCAAACGCGCCTATATACACG
>JABDBT010000130.1 GCA_013288465.1 Bacteroidota bacterium
GCAGGATTTGGGCGTTTAATCGCTCGGTATTACTTAATAAAAACTTAATAGAAAATCCCGTGTATTTATACCGGGATTTTTTGTTTTCTATCGGCATTATCTTTCCGTAATTTTAGCTAACCAAAGTTTACGGGCTAAGCCTCATAAATTAAAATTACCGCACCTAAAAGCTATATAATGAGATCGATATTTAATAACCTGCTGGTACTGGCTGCTCTTTTAACCGGTGTGCCGGCACTTGCACAAATAACCAAAGCGCCGGCCTACCCGCTCATTACGCATAATACATATTTCAGCATCTGGTCATTTACAGACACTTTAAACGCGTCAAACACCAAACATTGGACAGGTAAAGAACAAGCCTTGCTGGGGTTAATAAAAGTTGACGGTACTACTTACAGTTATATGGGTAAAACCAATGCCGATGGCGTACAAATGGCCCGACAAAAAAGCGTGGTGCTAAACGCTACGCAAACCATTTATGATTTTGTATGTGGTAAAGTAACGCTTAACCTAACCTTTACATCACCACTGCTATTAAATAACCTGGATATTTTATCAAGGCCGGTATCCTATGTCGCCTATAAAGTAAAATCAACCGATGGCAAACCACACCAGGTAAAAGTTTACCTGGGCGCGTCAACAACCATAGCCTGTAATAAGCCCGATCAGCCTGTTATAGCCAGCCAATATGCAGCTAATAACCTATCCATTTTAAAAGCCGGAACAGCAGAACAGCCGGTACTACAGAAAAAAGGCGACGACCTGCGGATAGACTGGGGATATATGTACGTTTCAACCCCGCTCCAGGAAAAAGCGGTGCAATACATAAACCGCGACGACGAAGCTGCTAACTCCTTTTTAAATGCAAATACCAGATCAACCGTTGCGGATGGTAAGCAGCTTGTTTTAAATACGGTGCTCCCATTTGGCAGGGTTGGCGCTAATACGGTTGAGAAATTTATAGAAATAGGCTATGATGATCTTTATTCCGTGCAATATTTCGGCTCAAATTTAAGGCCATGGTGGAACACTAACGGCAATAATAAAATTGAAAATGAACTGGCTAAAGCTGCCGCAGGCTATACTGATGTAATTAATAAATGCACTACTTTTAACAAAACCATGTACAGCAATGCGGTAAAAGCGGGCGGCATCAAATATGCCGGTTTATGTGTATTGGCTTACCGCCAAAGTATTGCCGCGCACCAATTGCTAAAAAGCCCTGATGGCGACATCCTGTTTTTATCGAAAGAGAATTTCAGCAATGGCTCTATTAATACCGTTGATGTAACCTATCCATCCGCGCCCTTATACTTATTATATAACCCCGATCTGCTAAAGGGGATGCTGAACGGTATTTTCTATTTCAGCGAAAGCGGGCGGTTTAAAAAAGATTTCGCGGCGCATGACCTTGGTACTTACCCCATAGCCAACGGGCAAACTTATGACGAAGATATGCCGGTAGAAGAATCGGGCAATATGCTCATCCTTACCGCTGCAATAGCTAAAGCCGAGGGTAACGCACTATTTGCCAAAAAGCACTGGAAAACGCTAACTACCTGGGCCGAATACTTGTCAAAAGAGGGCTTTGACCCGGCCAACCAGCTTTGTACTGATGATTTTGCAGGGCATTTGGCGCATAATGCCAACCTATCTATAAAAGCCATAAACGGTATTGCCGCTTATGCCATGCTTGCTGATAAATTGGGCTATACCGACATAGCTCAAAACTACAGGACTATGGCTAAAAGCATGGTTGAAAAATGGATGCCAATGGCTGATGCAGGCGATCATTACTCGCTGGTTTTTGGGAATAAGGACAGTTGGAGCCAAAAATATAATATGGTTTGGGATAAGTTATTAGGCCTTCATCTGTTCCCGCATGAGGTTTATAATAAGGAGGTTAAATACTACCGCACCAAACAAAATCCCTTCGGTTTGCCGTTAGATAGCCGCAAAACCTACACTAAATCCGACTGGATCATGTGGACGGCCACCCTTGCCGATAATCTACAGGACTTTAAAGCATTGACCGATCCGGTGTACAAATTCGCTACCGAAGGACCGTCAAGGGTACCGCTAAGTGACTGGCACGAAACCACCAATGGCAAAAAGGTAGGGTTCCAGGCGCGGAGCGTGGTAGGCGGCTATTTTATAAAAATGCTGAATGAAAAATGGAAGTAAATAGTTAATTATTATCAATAAGCAGCGATATAAAAGGTTTCATTTGACTTTGTTTAAGAACATTATTGCAATTTATCCAATATAGGTTTAGCTATTCCCTGTAACTCATCCTCACCCGGTTTTAACAACTCAAAAACCATGATAGAATTGTTGCCTTTTTTAAGCCACTCGGCAGGTAAATAAAGGGTTTGCTGCGGACCAACATTCCAATACCTGCCCAAATTATGACCATTTACCCATACCACGCCTTTTCCCCATTTACTTAGGTCAAGGTACGTATCAGCCACCTGTTTTAAATAAAATGATCCTTTTTTAAACGTTGGCAAATTACTATTGGTTTGTTGCGCCGCGAATTTGATTCCCCTTACATCGTTTAATGGCAGGCCATATATCTGCCAGTTATTCACTTCACGGCCATTAAAAATTACACTTTTTGTTATGCCCTTTTTATTATGTAGCAGGTATTCGCCATAATTAATGCGGCCAAGGTTTTCCACTAAAATATCTACGGTAGCCAATCCTACAGGCAGTGTTAATTGCAGGCTATCCTGGTTTAAACGCCTGTCCAGTGCCCCAACGGTTTTACCGTTAACCATTATAACAGCATAGTCCCTAAGCTCGTTTAATTTAATTATCCCCTGTTTGTTCCCTTTGATATGGGTTCGGTACAACACAAAGCCATAAGCCTGGTTCAAATCCTCAAAAGTAAGCGGCGTTGTACTGTACCAGGGCTTTGGCAAATTATTTAATACCGGCGAAGCCTGTGTAAGCTTTATTGCTGGTATTATTATGCTTGGTTTAGTTGCGGGGATAGCGGGCAGTACTTGCCCCTTTGGCAAATGCTTTTCTATTACCTGCCTAAATTTGATAAACTTTTCAGTGGCATTACCGGCCTCATCAAGTGGCGCGTCATAATCATAGCTGCTTACCTGGGGTTCAAAAGCTGTGCCGTTGCTATAGTTTGCACCATTCATAAAACCACGCGTGGTGCCGCCGTGAAACATATACATGTTGATTGAAATGCCGGCATCCAGTACCGAGTCTAAATGTGTAACATAATGGGCTGCCGCAACGGTATGGTGTTTGGTTCCCCACCAGTCAAACCAGGCCGGGTACCATTCGGCAATATAATAAGGCCCTTTGCCATTGTGGTTTTCGTTAATGATCTTCCGCACTTTTGCCGGGTTATCAATGCCATTAACCGCCGGTAACAGGCCGGGCAGATGGCCATTTTTTACATCGGGTGCCGGGTCGCATGTGTATAGTATGCCGTCAAAACCGGCTTCCTTGAATAACTGCTGGTTAAGCGCCAGATAATCCTTATCGGCCCCGTATGATCCATATTCATTTTCAATCTGCACCATCAGGATATTACCGCCATGGTTAATTTGCAGGGGAGCTAGCTGTTTGCCTACCTGGTTAATATATTTGCGGTACTCGGCAATATATTTCTTTTCGGTACTGCGCACTATTAAACCTTTTTCGTTTTGCAGCCAGTAGGGGTAACCTCCAAACTCCCATTCGGCGCAAACATAAGGGCTTGGGCGCAATATTACCCACAAGCCTTCTTCTTTGGCTATTTTCACAAATTCGGCTACATCATTATTGCCGGTAAAATCAAACTTGCTTTTTTGCGGTTCATGCAAGTCCCAAAACACGTAGGTGCCTATGGTATTCAGGCCCATGGCCTTAGCCATTTTCATACGGGCGCGCCAGGCCTCGCGCGGCACCCGCGGGTAGTGTATCTCGCCCGATATCATCTGGAATGGTTTACCATCCAGCAAAAAGGCGTTATCGCCTATGGCGAAGGTGTGTTTTGGGCTTTGGGTATAGCCGGGCAAACCATAGCTCAATGATATTGCCAAAAAAAGTATGATATATCTATTCATCGTTAACACTTATCGGTTTAATGCTTCTGTTGTTTTTTGTTTATAATATTTTTGCAGGATGTAAAAAGCTTTCTTTTTAACGCCATTGTTATCATAAAGGCCCTTGCGGTTCCAACCCTCCTGGTATATAGGATTATTACGTTTAGGCGACCTGAAATCGGCCAATACCCATGGCGAAAGGCCCACAAAATTGTCGGGCATCCGCTTAAACATGGCTACCTGTTCTGTAAAATACCATGCCTGGTATTCCTCGCTGTACCGGGTTAACGAATCGGCATGGAAACCGCCTTTAGCACCAGCCCCTGTTTCGCTTATAAATAGCGGTTTGTTGTAAGGGGTCGACCAATTGGTTGTGCGGCATTTATCGGGCAGGCCTCCATACCACCCCAAATACTCGTTAAAAGCAACCAGGTCAACAAACTCGCCAAGCGGGTCATTTACCTCATTTATATTTTTGAGCGCGCTGTAGTTTACTTCAAGTGCTGCTGA
>JABDBT010000131.1 GCA_013288465.1 Bacteroidota bacterium
GGTCGTTTGCTGCAAAAACATGGCTATTGATTCAATTATAAATTCGTCACTGCCATCGGCAATTTCATTTAACAGCGATAAGTCAAGGTCCTGGTTTGAGTTAATATCAGACATTATAGAGGTCTAACCGGGTTTAAAATTAACTCAAATATAACTTTTTTACAACCAAGTCATCTTTAAGCTCGTTTTTAAGTTGCAAAATGCTTTTATTCAAAACCGGGTGAATAAATGACGGCGCAATTTCGGCGAGCGGCTCTAAAGTAAACCTGCGGGTATGCAATTCGGGATGAGGCACATGCAGGCCGGGTTGGTTTATGATGTCTGAGTTATAGAATAACACATCAATATCAATTATCCGCTGGCCCCATTTTTCTTCCCTAATCCTCCCTATAACTTTTTCAATAGCTAATACTTTTTGCAGGACGACCTGCGCCGAAAGTTCTGTTTGTAGTACGATAACCTGGTTCAAATAATCGGGCGAATCTGTTTTACCCCACGATTGTGTTTCATAAACGGCAGATGCTTTTATAACAGGCGCAATTTCACTTTCGATATGCCCGATTGCCTGTTGCAGAAATGAATTTCTGTCGCCTAAATTGCTGCCTAATAGTAAAAAAACGTCATTCATGTTGTAACAAATATTATGGACAATGCTCTTAATATTATATCGCATTGTTTGTTATGTTTGCATAGATATAAATATTTAGAATATTAAATGAAACAATTTTTCAAATTTGTCCTGGCTACGTTTGTCGGACTAATTTTAACATCTGTAATTATAATTTTAGTTATCGCCGGTATCATAGCAGCGGCAAGCAGCGATAAAACAGTTGAGGTTGAACCAAATTCAATTTTACATATAGCTATTAACTACACCATTAACGAGCGTACGCCCAACAACCCCTTATCCGGTTTAAGTTTTTTAGGCGATGGCGATAAGTCAATAGGCCTTAAAGATATATTGGCCAATATTAAAAAAGCCAAAACAGACGATAATATCAAAGGCATATTTTTGGATGAAAGCTCGGTAGCAGCCGGGCAGGCAACCATTGAAGAAATACGTAACGCGCTGATAGATTTCAAAAAGTCGGGGAAATTTATCATCGCTTATTCTGAAGTTTACAGCCAGGGGTTTTATTACCTGGCATCGGTAGCTGATAAGGTTTATGTTAACCCTAAAGGCATTTTTGAATTTAAGGGCTTTAGTTCGCAGGTTACCTTTTTAAAAGGCGCGCTTGATAAACTGGGCATTGAGGCACAGATAATTAAAGTGGGTACTTATAAAAGTGCTGTTGAACCTTATTTTTTAACCCAAATGAGCCCTGCCAACCGCTTGCAGGTTACATCCTATTTAGGATCGATGTATGATCATTTTTTAACCGGCATCAGCGTTAGCCGCAAGCTTAACAAGGATAGTTTGTTTACCTACGCCAACGAAATGATGATCAAAGAGCCGCAGGACGCGTTAAAGTATAAATTGGTTGACGGCTTAAAATATAAAGACGAGATATTAGACGAGCTACGCCAGCGTACCGGGCTGGATAGCAAAGCCGATATAAAAAGTGTTGAAATAGGCGAATATACCAGCACTGATGTTAAAACCGACGACGATACAAAAGGATCGTCAAAAAACCGCATAGCGGTTGTATATGCTTCGGGCGAAATTGCCGGGGGCGATGGAGATGATAACAGCATTGGGTCTGAGGGTATTTCAAAGGCGTTACGTAAGGTAAGGCTTGATAACAAGGTGAAAGCGGTTGTATTGCGTGTAAACTCACCTGGAGGCAGCTCATTGGCATCAGATGTGATATGGCGCGAGGTAATGCTCACCAAAAAAGTAAAACCTATCATTGTATCCATGGGCGATGTTGCGGCATCAGGCGGGTATTATATCGCCTGCGCGGCCGATTCGATCATTGCCGAGCCTAATACCATAACCGGTTCGATAGGTATTTTTGCGGTGATACCCAATCTGAAAAAACTGTTTAACGATAAGCTGGGCATAACCTTTGATGGCGTTAAAACCGGCAAGTTTGCCGACCTTGGCGATGTAAGCCGCCCGTTAACACCCGAAGAAAAACTGATACTGCAAAACCAGGTTAACCGTGGTTATGACGATTTTACCAAAGCGGTAGCCGAAGGACGGCATAAAACACAGGCCTATATCAACAGCATTGGCCAGGGCCGCGTTTGGACAGGCGAGCAAGCTTTAAAAATTGGTTTGGTAGATCGGTTAGGTAATATCAATGATGCCATTCAATCGGCAGCTAAAAAGGCCAACCTGAAAAACTATAAACTGGAAGCTTACCCCGAGCAAAAAAGCATTTTCAACAAGTTTGGCCTGGGCTTAAATGCCGAGATAAAAACCCACATGCTAAAATCAGAGCTTGGCGAAAACTTTAAATATTACGAACAGATAAAAGGGCTGACACAACTAATGCGCACACCGCAGGCCCGGATGCCGTATGAGGTGGAGGTTCATTAGGAGTTCATACAACGAATCAAGAACCAAGAGTCAAGACCTAAGAAATAGTTGTAACATAACAATTGTATTAAAATGGGGGCAGATTGGTAAGGCCTTGTCGAAAGACAACAGCATCTGATATGATTTTTTAATCTATCTTGATTCTTGGCTCTAATTTATAGATATTCGGCTTCATACTTTTCGGTAGCGGCGGTCATTTGTTTTAATTGTTCAATTTCTGCCGGCGACAGGTCTTCTTCACCCCGTTCCATCAGCTCAAAAATAGCTATCATGGTTTCCTGGTAGGCTTCTTCGGTGGTTATTGTGAGGTTATTTTCCATTTTTTAAAGATAGATAAAACAGTATTAATAATTGTTTTGTTAGTTACACAATAATGTAACGTTTGAAGATTAGATTTAGTAGATTTGTATATGACCACGGATAAGAAGAGTGAGGAAGTAAAACAAAAATTACAGGAAGCAGAATTATTACTGCGTTGTAAACAGGCATTTCAGGATGCAAACTTATTTAAACAAGGTAAATTAGAAACAAAGCCAATAGTCAAATTATTAGGTGAGTTATAAAAATTTAAGATCATAAAAGAATATTCTTCACAAAAGCCGCCTATTACAGGCGGCTTTTGTATTTTTACATCCTAACCCAATTATGGAAAATAAGCCAATAGCCCGTAGGCTTCGCCTGTTATCGCAACTCATGGAACTGCATGAGGTTAACCCCTTTAAGATAAAATCTATCGCCAATGCAGCTTTTAATATCGACAAACTGCCTTATGCTGTTGACGGAAAAACTTTTGAGGAACTGGAGAAAATAAGCGGTATTGGTAAAAGTGTTGCTGCCAAAATTATTGAACTGGTGCAAACCGGTACCATGACCGAGTTGGAAGAATTATTAGCAGCCACGCCGCCCGGCGTGGTGGAGATGATGGGTATTAAAGGTATCGGCGCAAAAAAAGTATCCATAATATGGCATGAACTGGGCATTGAAAACCTGGGCGAGCTGTATTATGCCTGTAACGAAAACCGGCTGATCGAAGCTAAAGGGTTCGGGTTAAAAACGCAGGAGGATATTAAAAAATCCATCGAGTTTAAAATGGCCAGCAATGGCAAGTTTTTATATGCGCAGGTTGAGCCGGAAGCCAGGGCTTTGATGGATCTGTTAAAAAATGTTTTCCCGGGTGCATTGATTGAGTTTGCAGGCGAGTTTAGGCGTACCTGCGAGATCATTACCGACCTGATTATTGTTATAGGCAGCCGCGACCAGGAAATTACCTTGCAAACGGTATTAACGTCGGATTTTATAAAAGAAATTAAATCAGAAGGTAACCACGTAACGGGCAAAACCGAAAACGGATTAAGTGTTGAACTGATATGCGTTGAGAAAAGGTATTTTCATAAAACGTTGTTTATGCAAACCGGTAATGACGAGCATGTAAAGGCGGTTTTAGGCAGGATATCAGATATTATTGATCAGCCCGAAAGCGAAGAGTTAATATATACTAAAGCGGGCCTGGAGTTTATGAAACCCGAACTGCGTGAGGGCGATACTTTTATTAAAAAAGCGGGGCGTAATGAATTGCCGGTGTTGATCAGTTACCATGATCTGAAAGGTACACTGCATAACCACAGCACCTGGAGCGATGGAGTAAACACCGTTGAAGAAATGGCCCTTTATTGCCGCGATCAGTTAAAACTGGAATACCTCGGCATGTGCGATCACAGTAAAAGCGCTTTTTACGCCAAAGGCCTGAGCATTGAACGTGTGTTGCAGCAACAGGAGGAGATTGACCATTTAAATAAAAAACTGGACGGGTTTCATATTTTCAAGGGGATCGAATCTGATATATTAAATGATGGGTCGCTGGATTACCCGGATGAAATATTGAAGAAGTTTGATTTTATTGTAGCATCGGTACACTCCAATCTTAA
>JABDBT010000132.1 GCA_013288465.1 Bacteroidota bacterium
AGGTTTTGAAGGCGCTGCCGGTTATTACCAAATTACGCCTGATATTGTTACTTATGGTAAAATTATCGGTGGTGGTTTGCCGGTGGGTTGCTATGGTTCTTCTGCCGAAATTATGGGCCATATTTCGCCCGATGGGTCGGTTTACCAGGCGGGTACTTTATCGGGTAACCCGGTGGCTATGGCCGCGGGCATAGCGCAACTAAGCGAGCTGTTGCGCATGGGTTTTTATCGCGACCTGAATAATAAAACCGAAGAATTTGTGGCATCAATTCAGCGGTTTGCTGATGCCCGCAATTATAAATTTAAGGTGTTTAGTATCGGGTCAATATTCTGGTTTGCTTTTACCGATCAGAAAACCATCAGCAAAGCCGAAGATATTGACGCGGCAAGTATGGAGAAATTTAAGATTATGCACCGCGAACTCATTAACCGGGGTATTTATTTAGGCCCGTCGGGTTACGAGGTTGGGTTTATATCAGCCGCCCATAATAAGGTTGAACTTGAAAAAGCAAAAAGAGCTATATTTGATAGCCTTGATATCGTAATGAAGAAATAAGTTAGCAGTTTACAGTAAGCAGTTTGCATTTGAACTGCCCACTGCAAACCGCCTGCTGCAAACTAAAGAAAATGAAAAGATCATTTGTTATATTTTATGCGCTCATCATCTATGCACTTGCCGAGTTAGTTTGGTGGGGCTATATGCTGGTGAGGCTGCAGCCCGCCAAGACCGGTATGATCATGGGCGAAGGTTTAACATTTGTAATTGTGTTTACTGTGGGGGCGTTAAGCCTGCATAAATCGGTAAAGCGCGAGAAAAAGTTACAGGAGCAAAAACGGAACTTCTTACTTTCGGTTACACACGAGCTGAAATCGCCGCTGGCATCGATCAAATTATTGCTGCAAACTATTCAGAAACGGTCGCTTACTAAAGAGCAGATATTGGATTTTATTGATAAATCATTATTAGATATTGAGCGGCTGGATGATATGGTAGAGAATATGCTGCTGGCCTCAAAAATTGATAATCAATCCTATACTTTCCCTAAGGCAACCTTTAATTTATCGGGTTTGGTAGATAGCATTGTAAACCGTTTACAGATAACCAAATGCGATTGTAACCAGCAGATCATCAATGCCGAAATTGAGCCAAAGATAGAGATCACCGGCGACAAGTTCGCGCTTACATCGGTAGTTACCAACCTCATTGAAAACGCGGTTAAATACTCTAAACCCTGCGAAGTGGTAGGCGTAAAGCTGTTTTTAAAGGAAGATAAAATATACTTACAGGTAGCCGATCATGGCATTGGCATAGCCGACGAAGAAAAAAGCCGTATTTTCGATAAGTTTTACCGTGTGGGTAGCGAAGATACACGTAACACAAAAGGCACGGGGCTGGGTTTGTACATTGTAAAAGAAGTATTGAACAAGCACCAGGCCAGCATCAGGGTTAAAGACAACCGCCCTGCCGGAAGCATATTTGAGGTTGTTTTTGCGTTAAATTAAAAACACGAATTACACGAATTATAGCGAATTTAACGGATTCGTGTAATTCGATATAATTCATAAAATTAGTGTAGATCATGCCAAACAAAAAAAGAATTTTATTAGCCGAGGACGAAGATCATTTGTTAGAAGCTATCAAACTTAACCTCGAACTGGAGGGTTACAAAGTGTCGACCGCTACTAACGGCAAAAAGGCATTACAGATATTTAAGGAAGAGCGTTTTAACCTGGTAATACTGGATGTGATGATGCCCGAAATTGACGGCTTTGTAGTTGCCGAAACGATAAGGCTAGAAAACTCGGAAGTACCTATCATGTTCCTTACCGCTAAAAACACCAATGAGGATAAGATAAACGGCTTGAAAAAAGGCGCGGATGATTACCTAACCAAACCATTTAACCTGGAAGAGTTGATATTGCGGGTTAACAACCTGGTAAAACGTGGCTTAAAAGGCGATGAACTAAAAGAGTTTAACAGCTATAAAATTGGCGATAAAACCATTCACTTCAACTCGTTCGAACTGGTAAATGGCGATGGCTCGATTACCCCATTGACTAAAAAAGAAACCATGCTGCTTAAATTATTGATTGAGCGCCGCAACGACGCCGTATCGCGCGAGCAGATATTGGAAACCGTATGGAACTATGATGTGTATCCGTCAACCCGTACCATTGATAACTTTATCCTCACTTTCCGGAAGTATTTTGAACCTGATCCTAAAAATCCGGTTTATTTCCATTCAATAAGGGGTGTAGGCTATAAATTTACCGATCAGCATTAATTATTCATGTTCACAAACCGGGCACGAGTATTAGTTATAGGCGCTTTTATTATTATGCTTGCCGTATCGGTAAACTTCCAGGTTTACCAAATATCGGCCGTAATAGTAATGTTTATAGGTTTACTGATATGGGGTTATTTTAAAGAAGGCACTATCATATTGGCGGCAAAAGCTTTTCACAATAAAAACTATGAAAAGGCGGAAGGTTTACTAAACCAGGTAAGTAACCCCAAATGGTTAAGTAAAAAACGTCGGGGCTTTTATGAGTTTATAATGGGTGGTATATGCCTGCAAAAGCAGGATTTTGATGCCGCCGAAAAGCATTATGAAATAGCCGCCCAATATCCGCTTCGTACCGCTAATGACCACGTGGCCGCATTGGGGCATGTGGTGAACATTAGCATACGGCATGGCGATTATGAAAAGGCTAAAGCCTATTTACAGTTGGCCGATAAATACGAAGATAAAATAAACGCCAAAATGAAGGATGTGATAAACCGCCTTCACCAGGAATTAAAAAAACATTGATAGAAGAATCAAGATGCAAGAACCAAGAGCCAGGACAAAAAGGTTTCTTGATTCTTGACTCTTGGTTCTTGACTCTAAAAAGATGAGAGATTCATTACTAATAAAAGCAGCCTTTTCAGAAAAAACAGAACGGCCACCGGTATGGATGATGCGCCAGGCAGGCCGTTTTATGCCCGAATATTGGGAAATAAAGAATAAATATTCCTTCCTGGAAATGTGCAAAACACCCGAACTGGCTGCCGATGTTACCATGCTGCCGGTTGACCTGCTGGGCATTGATGCGGCTATATTATTTTCGGATATACTGGTTACCGGCGAAGCTATGGGCGGCGACCTGAGCTTTACAGCTAACGTAGGCCCCAAGTTTGCTAATCCGGTACGTACTCAAAAAGATATTGATAACCTGGATGTAAACTGTGTAGATAAGCTGCAATATGTAGCTGATGCCATTAAGGTAATTCAGCAACGCTTAAGTGGCAGCATTCCGCTAATAGGTTTTGCGGGTGCGCCATTTACCGTAATGAGTTATTTGGTAGAGGGCGGCTCGTCGAAAGATTTTAAGCTCACCAAACTCATGCTGCACAATGAGCCGGAAATGGCGCATCAGTTATTATCAAAAATAGCTACTGTAACCGCAGATTACCTGAACCTGCAAATTGCTGCCGGGGTAAACGCCGTGCAAATATTTGATAGCTGGGCGCAGGCGTTGGCATGGGATGATTATAAGGAATTTTCGCACCGTTACATTGCCGAGATCATCAGCAAACTGAACCGTAAGGATATCCCTGTGATCTCTTTCTGTAAGGGTAGTTCCGTTTTCGCGCCATTAATGGTCGAAGCCAAGCCGGATGTAATCTCTATCGACTGGAACGTTGACCTGCTGGATATGAAGAAACGCTTACCACAAGGCATAGCGGTACAAGGTAATTTAGACCCGCATATATTATATGCTGATAAGAAAGTAATAAAAGACCGCATCTATCGCCTTTTTGACCGTATGCAGGGCGAGAACGGATTTATATTTAACTTAGGGCATGGCATTATGCCGGATATACCGTTTGATAATGTGAAATACGCGGTAGAAGTGATAAAAAGCTACAGCCCCCCGACCCCCTAAAGGGGGAGGAATTGAGGGCTATGTTTATAAATTGAAAATTAAGTTCCCCCTTTAGGGGGTTAGGGGGCATGTACCAATACGTTTTATCCATACATATCATCTTTGTAGTCTGCTGGATGGCGGGGTTGTTTTATATTGTGCGCTTATTTATTTACCATACCGAAGCGCAGGAAAAACCGGAACCCGACCGTACCATATTATCCAACCAGTTTGAGATTATGGAACGGCGCTTATGGAATGTGATAACCGTTCCGTCCATGTTTTTGGTGCTGGCTGCCGGTGTTACGATGGTTTGTTTGAACTTTGATTACCTTATTCATCAACCCTGGTTGCAGATCAAGCTTTGTTTTGTGGCTGGCTTGATTGTTTACCATTACATCTGCCAAAATAAAATAAAGCAGATGCGCAAAGGC
>JABDBT010000133.1 GCA_013288465.1 Bacteroidota bacterium
GTTTATTTTTCTCATGATTATGTTTTAAATGCCAATTGGCATATTTATATTCAAATATACAATAAATAGTTGGTTTTTGCAATTTTTTTGTTCAATTAGCGGCGCGAATAAATTAGTTTTATGCTTAACCAATATAATAGCTACTTATGCGTTAGAAAACCTTTATGAAGCTATTTTTTGGTGCCTGCCTTTTCATTGCCTGCTTTATGCTTTCGCCTGTTTTTTTACATGCGCAGGAACTAAAATCTGTTAGTACCGGCCATGCTGATACTATCTCGAGGATGCATATTGACAGCGCTGAGCTTTATGAACGTGATATTAAGGATGTTTATAAAAAGCTGGCCCATATTAAACCATCGGGTTTAGAGGTTGATTCGGTTACTTCGCAACCTGTTATATCTGTTATACCTGCCGTAGGTTATACCCTGCAATCGCGGCTGGCTATTATATTATCGGGCAATGTTGCTTTTCGAGTAGATCCATCATCGCGCATATCAACCATAACCGCCAGTACAGCTTATACGCAGAACAGGCAGTTTACTTTGCCCATTGAATCAAATATCTGGACAAAGGATAATAAATATAACCTCGTAGGCGATTTTCGTTTTTACAAATATCCGCAAAGTACTTTTGGGCCTCGGCAGTAATTCAAATATCCACAATGAGGACCCCATGAATTACAACTTTTTGCGTTTTTACGAAATTGTAATGCGCCATGTAGCCGGTAATTTTTATGCGGGCGCCGGTTATGGAATTGATTACCATTGGAACGTAACCCATACCGGCCCGGTTAACGGGGCAGTGTCTGACTATAGTTTGTATGGCGCAGCCGAAAGTACCATATCATCGGGCTTAACGCTCAACGCGCTTTTTGACAGCCGCGACAACTCTATCAATACTTCATCGGGCTTTTACTCGGCCGTGCAGTACCGCGATAATTATGAGTTTTTAGGAAGCTCGTCAAACTGGCGGTCGGTTATTATTGATGCACGGGCATTTTTTAAGTTCCCGGCACAATCAAGCAATGTGCTTGCCTTTTGGTCGTACGATTGGTTGACACTTAGCGGTAACCCGCCTTACCTCGACCTGCCCGCCAATTCATGGGACCCTTATACCGGTACCGGCAGGGGTTATATACAGGGCCGTTTCCGCGGCGCGCAAATGGTATATTTAGAAAGCGAGTACCGTTTTAAAGTAACCCGCAACGGCTTAATAGGCGGTGTTTTCTTTATCAATGCCGAATCGTTTTCGGCCGCCCCCGGCACCGCGCTGCAATCGGTACAACCGGGATTTGGCCCGGGCATACGTGTAAAGCTCAGTAAAATATCAAAGACCAATATCGCTGTCGATTACGGCTTCGGCAACCAGGGCTCGCGCGGGGTGTTTGTTAATGTTGGGGAAGTATTTTGATTTCGGATTTTCGATTTCGGATTTCGGATTTATTTTAATGTTCATTTTTGAATTTATTTGGATTTGGGAAAGGCCATGTTGCTGTCGATGCATTGTCGGCGATGACTCACCCCGCCGACGCTGACCCTCTCTTCGCTTCGCGCAAAGAGGGTTGGGAAGGTTTAAAAATATCGAACACTGAATGTCGAACATCGAATGATGAAGTTTTTTTGAGTTATTTAAAGCATTTATCTTAGCCCCCCTTTAAACTGCGCAGCCTTCATGAACTCCTTTAAAAACAAATTACTGTGTGAATAATCTCCCCCGGTTGGGGAGACTTTTGATTTTCAATAATTAAAAGCGCTTCTTTATAATAAGATAATCACGAATGATGAAGTTATAGAAATTGTAGAAGTTGAAAAAATATCGGCTCCGATTCAGCCTAATCTCTAATCTCCAATCAACTAATCGCTAAATAACAACGTTAAATTGTGTTAAATGATTATATTAGACAACTATATGCTTTGTACTTTCGTATAATTAATAAGTTTAATGCTTATGAAGCTACGTTATATTCTTATCCTGTTGGTTTTGGTGATGGCCATGTCCTGCACCAAAGATGAGGATGTAAAGGGTGTTACGGCCTCCAAAACAGATAGTATAAGCGTATTGAACGCCTCGGCCCCGCCCGGTAATATCCTTGCCGTTGCCGGCACCTTAAAAATTACTGTTAAAGATTCTACCTATATATTTGATGCCAAAGATGATTCTATCGCGGTTGTAAACCTGTTCCTCGAAAACAAAAAATATTTTGGCATTACCGCTATTAATAAAGCGCATACGATGAGTTTTGGTATCAGCGCCCCCGGTTATGCCACTAACCGCCTGGCCGATACGGTTGCCGGGAGCCAGCTTTTATTTAATAGCACTGCTAACCCAAATATTGAATATACCTTAAGCCGCAATGGCGGCATACCGGGGCCGGGTACCCTTGTGTTTACCCAATACAAGCAAGATAGCGTATTGGCTAAAGGAACGTTTTTTACCTATTTAAGCAAGGATGTTAATGCAAAATCCGTGTTTTATAAGGTTGAGGGTAGCTTTAGTTTGAAGATGAAGTAGGTGCAGGTTGTTACTCATTTAAGTTTGTCTTGCAAAGCTAGTTATTTAACTCACCCGACCATCGCTACGCTCGGCCACCCTCTCTGTTCCAGAGAGGGAATTTGAAATATTCGTAAAATATTCCATCATATTCGCCATCACTCCCCTCTCTGTTTACAGAGAGGGGCAGGGGGTGAGTAAAAACGGGTCGATTCTGCCGGGCAGGTCTATTAAACTCACCCGACCATTGCTACGCTCGGCCACCCTCTCTGTTCCAGAGAGGGGATTTGAAATGTTTGTAAAATATTCCATCATATTCGCCATCACTCCCCTCTCTGTTTACAGAGAGGGGCAGGGGGTGAGTAAAAACGGGTCGCGTTTGCAAAGCTGGTTATATTTAACTCACCCGACCATCGCTACGCTCGGCCACCCTCTCTGCTGTACACAGCAAAAAGGGTTGAGGAAATTTAAAAATATTTGTGTACATACCGTAGTCGATAAATATGAAAAGGAAGGTTTTTATAGGTGCCCCAAACCCCCGTTTTCCGGCTATAGTAATCTGCAGGTAAAATAATCCCTACAATGCCTTATGCGCCGGTTTTACAGGCGGCAATGCGCCCGTTTTTGCATATCTTTGCAAAATGATGAAAGTATTTATTGCAGGGCTTCCTATTGAAGTAGATGAAGCCGAATTAAACGCAGTTTTTGGTGACTTTGGGCCGGTAAAATCGCTCAGGATCATTAAGGACCGCGAAACAAAAGAGAGTAAGGGTTTTGGGTTTGTAGAAATGGTGAACGATAATGAAGCCAAAGAAGCGATCAGGTGTATGAACGGGGCAAGTTATTATGGACGCAGAATTACTGTTAATGTTGCCGAAGATAAAGGCCCGGGATTTGGCGGCGCCGGTGGTGGCAGCAAAGGTGGTTTCAGACGTAATTAATTAATAACCATAGTTTTTATTCTTGTTATTTGTAAGCCGGCCTTGACCGGCTTTTTTTGTGGGGTGATGTTTTGGGGATGTAGCTGCAGACTACAGGCATAGGTAGTCCGTAGTCAAATAGACTACGGACAGCAGTTTATAGTCTCACCTACACTTTTGTAACATGACCCAAATGAGGTTCTACATCTGACCGGTTAAATAGCCGTATAAGAAAATAGTAAATAAAAAATATGCCAACAGAACTATTCCAATAAATATTGTGTAGTTAAACCGTCCCAAAGGATACTTTTCAATGAGCAAAAGATATCTGTTCCGCCAAAATATCAAAACATAGTTTATAATATAAATTAATACGAATACGGCGCCCATTTCTAAAATGACAGGTATTTTTTCTCCCAGAGTCATAAAAATTCCAAATAAACCAAATTTATTTTGATAAATATTGAAATATTTTAGCCATAGCATCGTACTGAACACAGCTAATGTAAATATCCACGAAATTAGCGTTAATTGTTTGTTTTCCCAGCCTCTTGCTTTAGGGTTATGCTTGATAAAACGTTGTATAGCATCGCTCCAAAATAAATAATAATAATTCTTCATAAATCTGTTTTTTAATTTAACAGTGTGCAAATATTACAGCCCCTCTGGCGCGAGTATGCAGCGCTGGGTTAAAG
>JABDBT010000134.1:0-188 GCA_013288465.1 Bacteroidota bacterium
TTTAACCCGACCCGATACCAGCAGCGCTTATGGCTATTATACCGTGCGCTTAAAAGAAAGCATACGCCGTAAAGTGGCGCCGGTTGACTCGGCCGAGGCTAACAAAATATTAAATGCCAATACCGATGAAGATGCCGTTGGTATAATGCCTACAATAGCTGAGCCGACACCCGAACCGGTAAAAAAAC
>JABDBT010000134.1:198-3813 GCA_013288465.1 Bacteroidota bacterium
ACCAAATAACCGTTGAAAAAAGTTTGGTTTTTTTACCGGTTATTTGGTAAAAAAAGATACGGTAGCACAAAAAACAAAGCAGCAACTGCAGGATGAGCAGGACCTGCGGATAAAAAACATTGATACCGCCGGCAAAACCAAAAAACAAATCCGCCAGGAAAAACGGCAGATAAAAAAAGAGGAAAGCGACAAGCTGAAGGCGCTGAAGGATAAAGGGGTGCTGTAGCTCTGCCCCCCAGCCCCCTAAAGGGGGAGTATAAATAAACAACAAACTATGTCATTGCGGGGTTGCGTGTTGAGTTGTCCCACGCTGTCCCGCTTGTCCCGTTCCCTAAGTAGTGGGACAGGGTGGGACAAGGATTATAAACTGCTTTCACCGAAACGTCATTGCGAACGAGGAACGAGTGTGGCAATCTCTACATAGGACATTCCCGCTGGCAAGGTTCGCCGCCTGGCGTGTAGAGATTACTTCGTTCCTCGCAAAGACGGATGGGTTGGGTTGTCCCACGCTGTCCCAATTGTCCCGTTCCCAAAGTAGTGGGACAGGTGGGACATGTTGGGACAAGGATAATAAACTTCCTTAAATTTCTTACACTTTAGGTGTGAGTAAACCCATTTCGCAGCCCATTACTTATACGCTTGCGGGAGCGGGTAAGAAAAATACCATGGAAACACTCTGTTTTATTGAATTGTAATCGTAATTTTATGAGAAATATCTAAGAATTACCTAATGCCGAATCATGAAGAGTCCCTTTTTAATAGATAAGTCATACAGAATTAGGCATAAAATTTTAAGTGTCCTTTACCGCGACTGGAAATCCAATAACCGTGAATACAACAGGTTTGTTGGTTCGATACAAATTTCAACTGAAACTAATCTACTTCCAGATGATATACATGAGTGGCAAAACCTTTTAGTAAATGAGAGCGAAATAGTAACGTCAGACAATGATGGCCAAGTCATGATGTCAATACAACAAAAAGGAATTAGTGCGTATATAGACAATAAGTATCTCAAGGATGGGCGTCAGAATAAACTCGATGGAATTTGGAACTGGGCCAGAATTGTAATTCCCTTAGGGACGCTTATTCTTGCTGGTTACAATTATTATGTGAATAAAGGTCTTACTGCTAAGATTAAAGAAATAGAAAATAAAATCACACAATTAAAAAAATAAAATTATGTATAAATTAGCTTACGTGTCAGGAAATAGCTTTGACTTATCGTCTATTTTGAAAAGAACTATTGAAGATATAAATGTGGTTGGTGGCAAAATTGTGCAAATTGTACAATCACAATCCTCGAATCCCGGTGGTTTTACAATTGTAACAATTACGATTATATATACAATTACGGAATAAGTTTAATTCTTTGAGATCCATGTTCTACCCCCAATCCCAAGCTTGCGCGAGTCTGAAGGGAAGCCAATAACCCCATTTCAACTCGTGACTTTTAGTTATAAATCATCCTCCGCATACCCACCAGTCTCCCAATTCCAAACTTTAATTACCATAATGTTGGGGTTATCTTCCGCAGGTGCAAGGTCTTTGGTTTTGTATATGTAAACCATATCATTTTCATCGGCCACTACTTCATACTCCAGTTCGTGGGGTATCTGGCCGGTAAGTATGGTTTCGGGTGGTATGCTAAAGTGCTGCATCACCTTTAGGATATCCTCGCCGGTTTCTTTAAATTCTTTATAGGTTTCATCGTATTTGGCTTTATAGGCCTGCCCTTTTTGGTAGTAATTTATGATAGCATCTATTTCGTCTATACTGGTTTCGCCGCTATATTCGGGAGCATTATCTATCAGATATTGAAGCCGTTCCTGGCGTTTGAGAACCAGTTGAAATAGTTTGTAATAGCTGCTACAAAAGTAGTTAAGTACATTGGGCATGGGTGGTTGTGTAGTTGGTTGTTGTTTCATGTGTTTTTATGGTTTGTTTGTTTAGTTGGTCAATAGTCCATAGTCGATGGTCCATGGTAGAAAAAGGTTTGTTCATAAGCAGCAATTTCGGGGTTGTCCCACTTTGTCCCGCTGTCCCATTCCACAAGTAGTGGGACAGTTGGGACAGCGTGGGACAGGTACAGCAAACTGCCCACTGTTAACTGCAAACGCCCTTCACCCTGTCAAATAATCTGCAAAATCCCAGCCCTCGTGGCGCTGTAGTTCTGTAGCATTTAGTTCAAGGTAGTTGCTTACGGTAATGATGGTGCCGGGTAGCAGCAGTTGCAGGTCGTGGGCTTTTTGCTGCCATTGTGTAAAGGCATTTACATCGGGGTATAATATTACTTTACGGCCCTTTAATACCTGGCATTTTGCGGGGTTAAGGTTATGCAGCCCGCCGGTAGCCAGCCAGATGTATTGGGGTAAATGCAGGGCAGCTATGAGGGCTGTCTTTTCGCTTTCGACTACGGCTACAGGCTTGTTGGGATGGGTGTTTAGCAGGTGCTCGCCAAACAGGCATTGTTGCAGGTAATAACCCGCGTATAGCTTGGTGTGTACCCATTGTATATGGTTGTAGGGTTGTTTAACCCGTTTGCCTGTATGGGCATGGTACAGCATTATTTTGCCTGTACGTGCCTTGCCACGCGCATCTATCTGCCAAAAAATACTGGCGCCGGGCCAATGGTTACTGGTACCAATGTGGTATAGATCGGCTAACTGGTGTATGGCTTCATCGCCAAATAAACGGCATAGGTAGGTTACCAGGTTATTATCGGCATAATTACGTAAGCTTTGGTTAACCTCGGTATTGGGTATTAATGATGGGCCAAGATCAGGGTATTTACGTGCGGCGTCTATAGGCTGATAATGGTTTACTACGCCTGCTTCGGGATGATTGCCGAAGAACTGCTTTGGCGTATAATGATAGCCGCAGTTATGCTCGCGCGTGCACCGGCCCACCGCATCATTTAAATGCAGGTTGGTTTGTGTATCAATATAACGGGTAAATGTATGCGGTTGCTGGCATTGCGGGCAGATGTAACGGCTGTTGCTGGTTTTATAGGGCTGTAATTGATAGCGGTGCGGAGGGGTCATTAGGTGATTGGGATAATAGGTGAGTAAACTGTCTTGCCTGTCTCAGGTGTCTCACACCGAGACAGTGAGACACCTGAGACAGTAGTTAAAGGATTAAAATATTTTTATATATATTAATTGAATAATGAAAAACCATTAGGTGCTTACGAGCGGGGATAACCGACCTTAATTTATAACAGTTAAGATATCTGTCTCAGGTGTCTCGCCTGTCTCACTGTCTCGGTGTGAGACACCTGAGACAGCTACTGTTTGATAGGTTTAAGTATCCGCTCTACTTTGGCTCTTGAAACTTCAAGTAATGCAGCCGTTTCGCGGATTGATTTGCCTTCTTTATACAACGCTTCTACTTTGGTATTCAGCTTATCGCGGTCCTCGTCGGTAGGTTGGCGCAGGTGTTGCCACTCCTGGCTGTAGTCCAAAAAATCAAACTTTAAAAAGCTGCCCGGCTTATTGATCTGGAACAGGCAAACGTTTTCATCGCCATATATCTCTTCGGTATTACGCTGCTTTATCTGCTTTAAATAGCGCAGGCTTTTATCTTTTTGGCTTTCGCCGATGGAGAACGCACTAT
>JABDBT010000134.1:3823-4071 GCA_013288465.1 Bacteroidota bacterium
GTGTATGGGCCAGTGCCAGTATGCTTAAATTGTATTTGTTTTTCATCTGCTTTAGGTGCTTCATTAGCGGCAGGGCATCTTTGGCTTTTTCGGTTTCGTTACGCAGGTAGGTAAGGTTATCAATAATAAGGATGCGGGTTTGGGTTTCTTCTACCGCTTTCTCTAACGAGTGGTTAAGGTATTCCTCAAAGCTGTACTTTCCGTTTGGTGCTTCGTTATCAGGCTCGATCTCGGCACGCGAAAACAGC
>JABDBT010000135.1 GCA_013288465.1 Bacteroidota bacterium
CGCGTCAAAAACCATCAGTTTTGTTATTGAAGGGCTTGAAGAATATACCGGGGTAACCATTATATCAGGCGAAAGCGAAACAGTGAAGCAAAGACTGGTGATGGAACTAAACCGGGGCATCACCGTATATAAAGGCGAACGCGGTTATTTAAAAGATAGCTTTGATATAAGTCAGCCGGTTGATATTGTATTTACCGTAGTTACCCGGCTTGAAGTGCGCCGCCTGCGCAACCTGGTACATGAAATTGACCCTAAAGCATTTGTTTTTACCAGTACCATTAAAGAAGCGGCAGGTGGGGTTTTGAAGAAAAGAGCAAGGCATTAATTTCGGATTTCGAATGTTCAATTTCGGATTTTGGGGTGGGTGATAATAGTTTGAATTTTAAGATAACGAAGTAGGCTATGAGATTCATTGCCGTTGGTTTCAACCAACGGATAAAAAAACATCATTAGTTAAGGCTTTAGCCAAATTCATGAGGATACTGCCGCATATACAATACCAACAATATTATAATCTCACAAAAAAAGCAGAGCTTTGGGGCCCTGCTTCCTGTATAATGTAAAGACGCGATATTTTTGCGTCTCTCATTTGTATAATTACTTCTTATAAAGCTCGTTAAACAATAACTTAAACGTACCATGCGCCTGCCCGCGGAAGGTGATTTCGGGGCCAAAGGCATATAGCGTACCTGCACCCACCTGTGCCGAGAAAGCGGCTACATCATCCTTTAAGTATTTCTGTCCCCAGGCCCAGCCGCTGCGTAAAGGTTTGTCGGTATTAAACCACATCAGCGGTTTAACGCCTTTGCTTGCCGCGTCGGCATCAAGTTTAAATGCCGGACTGCTGTCATATAGCACATCAGCTTCGGCAGGCATACCCCAGTTGGCCGGTTGAGTAGGGTCGAGCGTAGCGCGCAACACTGCGCCCGGAACATAGAATTTATCGCCCGAGTAAGGTACTTCTTTACCATTTACATTATCAACCAACGCGTTATGCACCGGTAAATTCAAATCGTAAGCCAGGTTAGCGCTGGTGCCAATGGTTACAATAGTGCCACCTGCTTCCAGGAAGGCTTTTAGTTGCGGCACTGTTTTATCAGCAGTAACGCGGCCCTGCATAATTTTGAATTCGGCAGGTACTTCGCCGCCACGGCCACCAAAGCCGCCGCCTCCACCAAAACCACCGCCGCCGCCTGCTCTTGCAGGGGCAGGGATTGCGCCGCCCACAAATACGATCACATCAAACTTGGTTTTCAGGTCGCCGCCGTCCAATTCCTGCGGATAAACCAGCCTGAACGGAAAATGATATTGCTCCATCATCCAGCGCACCCAACCCGAGGGTATCGACCCGCCATACTGGTCCCATACGCCAATACGCGCGGCGTTTATGGGCAATAGGTTTGCCGGTTTGTTGCTTACAGCAATAGCGTTTACGCCAAGTTCTTTAGCCGCTTTATCTAAAACTATTTTGGCTTTAGGCGAATAGGCTACATAAAATGTACCTGCCGGGAAACTGCCTTCGGCGGTTTTAGTACGGTAAACTTCAGCGCCTGCGTTAAACAGGTCGTTAACAGCTATAAACGCATTATTAACCTGGCCGCTTAGCATATAACCCGCGCTGGCTACAGCCGGTGCCGGCGCTGAAGGCATGGCTTGCAATTCGCCATAAGGGATGCGTTTAAAAGGGCCGTTAAAATCATCTAATATACGGTCAAACTTAATACCCATTTGGTAGGATAGCGTCCACCCGGTCATATCATACGGGCGTATAGGCGGACCGCCGGGATATAGAAAATCATTGGGGTGGTCCTGCGGTTCAAATCTGTCCAGCACTTCCGGTCGGAAAGCCTGGTTGGTTTTGATGACATACGATCCTGCGGGGTATGATTTGCCTTCTACGGTAAATGCCGTGGTTGCCTTTTGCACCACCAGGCCTGATCGTAAACAAGTATTGATAAACCTTACAACGGTGCCCATGTCAGCCTGGTCGGCGGTCATGATATAACCGCGCGGATCGCGCAGGGCAGGGTTGCGTAATATGGTATCAAAGTATTTCATCGCAATGTTGCCGCTCCCGCGGCCACCAACAGTAACCGCGCCGGCTCCTCCGCCACGGCCACCACGGCCGCCGGCATTGTCATCAGCAGGTGCTTGCCCTGCTTTAGCAGCGGCTGTTATCGCTTCAGCGCGTTTAGGCGAAAGTGTCCAGGTATCTTTGCTGCCCCGGTCGATAGAGTTTTTACCCATGCGGTACATGTTGAACAACAACTCATCCCCATAACGCGACGCGTAGTTTAATACCGCGTAGTTAAGCGATACCGAGTAATCAATTGATTGTTTAAAGTGCCATGTTTGTGGCAGTACCGGGAAAGGTGTAGCGCTGCTTGGTATTAACCGCTCGGGCACAACCGGGATGCTTGATGGGGTTGGGCTGCCTATAATTTCAGTCAATAAACCTACCATGTTGTGGAAATAGGTTGCCGTACGTAAGCCACCGTTCCACCAGGTAGAAAATTCGGTGCCCGAGCGTTGGGTATAGCCCGGTTTGCCTTCTTCGTTCAACCGGCTGTTCATGGCCGAGCCTACCGCGTCAATACTGGTTACCAGCAATGGGTCATACACGTAGTTAAACGGATCGCGGAACGGAGGCCCTGCTACCACCGAGCCGGCCGGGCCTGCCTGGTGGTGGTTATAAATAATTTGCGGCAGCCATACCAGGTATTGCTGGCGGGTAATGTTTTGGGTTTCTTTCATATTCATCATTTAAATCAAATTATAGCATTAAGCAATGGCTAATACATCGGGCTATTCGGGCACCCCGCTGGCCAAAAAGTTAGGCATAAAAAGCGGCTTTACTATTTGCCTGGTTGATGCGCCCGGCTATTATCTTTCGTTATTTGATGATATGCCCGCGGGCGTAAATTTCACCAATGATTTGAATACGCTTAAAGATTTGGTACACCTATTTGTTAAAGAGAAGAAAACCTTTTTAGCGCTGCTGCCCCAGTTAAAACAAGAGATAAAACCTAATGGCATGATATGGGTATCGTGGCCCAAAAAGGCATCAAAGGTGGTTACGGATATAACCGAGGATACTGTAAGGAATTACGCCCTATCAATTGATTTGGTTGATATTAAAGTATGCGCGGTTGATGAGATATGGTCGGGGTTAAAATTGGTGATACCGGTGAAGTTGAGGTAGGTGTTTCCTAACTCCATGTTATTGAACTAAGGCGAAACACGCATGTCGGCGATTACTCACCCGGTCATTGCTTCGCTCGACCACCCTCTCTACCGTAAACGGTAAAGAGGAATTAAAAGGCGATTATTTAATAAGTAAAATTATATCCGAAAACTATCCCAACCCTCTTTGCCGCGTAGCGTTAGAGAGGGTCGCCCAGCGTAGCGTCGGCGGGGTGAGTTGTCGCCGATATGCTTAGTCAATGGTATCGAATATCAAAACAGCCATTAAAAAAGTGTTTTTAATCCCCCGTTTTTCCGCTGTAATTGCTTTACCTCAAAAAAGTTACAAGGCAAATTGGTTGTAATTCCTAAATTAGATTTTTAACTGATCAAAAATTGTATTATGAAGAAAATTTACATTGCTATTGTCTGCTGTATGGCCATTGTGGGCCGCGTGGCCGCGCAACATATCCCAACGCCGAAGGAACACTTTGGTTTTGACATTGGGGATGATTATAAGCTGGCAAATTTTACCCAAACAGAGGCGTACATTAAAAAGCTGGCAAAATCGCCGCGCGCCAAATATGTTGATATCGGGCTTACCGAGGAAGGCCGTCACCAGTTTATGCTGATCATTTCTTCGCCCGAAAACATGAAGAAACTTGATTTTTACAGGAATATCTCGCAAAAACTGGCTCATGCTGAAGGATTGACCGAGGCCGAAGCGCATAAACTGGCATCTGAAGGCAAAGCCGTAGTTTGGATTGACGGCGGCTTACATGCCAGCGAAGTGGTAGGCGCACACCAGTTAATTCAAACCGCATACGACCTGGTAACCCGTACCGACGCGGAAACCAAAAGGATACTGGACCATGACAT
>JABDBT010000136.1 GCA_013288465.1 Bacteroidota bacterium
AACTAAAAGTGTTTACCGGAAAAATTTTTCATTAATCGTTGCCTTTCTTATCCTGATATCAGGCACACTCATCATTGCGCTCATAGTTGCCTACAGTTTCACCGAAAAAAACGTTGAAAGTGAGTTTGCCTCAAAAAAGGATGACGTATTAAAAGCCTCTACAAACCCTTATAACGATTTTTTTCAAAATAGGATACAAATAATGGGCCTTTACAACGGTACATTAGATACCACCCTGGCTCGCAAATATATCGACTCTGTTTTTCACGATTATTCATTTGTGAAAAGCGTTGTTTTTTATGAAATACTACTTGGCAACAAAACGGTTAACAGCAATCAGAAAAAAAAACTGAATATAACGGCCCAGGCTATTTATCAATACAAACAAAATCACAATAAAGTAATCGTAACAAAAGCAAGGGCCGCGGTAGATACGGATGATTTTAAGCACATGGCTGATAAGCTGAGTGACTATATCACCAGTTACGATACCCTGAGGGCACCGGCTATACCGCAAGATCTGTTTTATGATATTAAATCGGGTAAAATAAGTTTTTTAAATATCCTTAGCCGCGAGAATGTAATAACTTATCATGAACTGGCGAAAAGTGGCCGGGCGTCAACTTATCAGTTAAACATGATGACGTTTTCGTTAAATCCCAGGGCATTAAATATTGTGAATAAGCACCCTGAGTTATATAAAAAGATAACTATCGAAAATGTGTTTTATGATCCGCCTGATGTGGATACCACCAAAACAATAACGGATGAAGTATCACTTCCAACTGCTTTATCTGACTATAAACTATATTTTAGTTCGCCGCGCGATTACCTTACCAACGAAATTCGCCGCAGGTTTATGCCCACGGCGGGGATAGTGGTATTGATATATATATGTTTAGTTATTATAGGCTGGCTTATTTACCGTAATTTAAATGTTAACCTAAAGCTGTTTAAGTTGCAATATGATTTTATAAACAATTTTACGCATGAGTTTAAAACACCGGTAAGCGTAATAAAAATTGCCGGGTCGAACCTTAAAGGCGATGGCGAGCTTACCGACAGGCAGCGCAGGTATTATGGCAAAATTTTAGACGAAGAAGCCGATAAACTGAATGAGTTGATGAATAAACTTTTGTCATTTACCCAGCTGGAAAATAAATCGATCACGCTAAAAAAGGATAAAATTGATATTGAGGAATTTGCAAACGGGTATATTGATGCTTTTAAAATTAAATACCCTGATTTTAAACTACACTGCCATATAAAGAACGCAACATTTTTTTACACCGACCCTGTACTACTGGGCAGTGTATTTCAAAACCTGGTAGAAAATGCCTATAAGTACTCGCACCCCGATAATAAGGAATTGGATATTAACATTACCGTTGAAAAACGTAATATTATATTTTCTTTCAGGGATAAGGGAATTGGGATACCTAAAAATGAATTGAACAATATATTTAAAAAATTTTATAGATTAGAAAACCAATACAACCAAAACGGAAGTGTTGGGCTTGGTTTGGCATTTTGTAAAGAACTGGTTAATTTTATGGACGGCGAGATAACCGTACAAAGCAGAGTAAACCAGGGGTCGGAATTTAAAGTTATGCTCCCTTACGAACAATAAGTTATGAATAAAGAAATAAAGATCGCGCTGGTTGAAGATGATGAAAACCTGCGTTTCCTGGTTGCCGAGCGTTTACAATCAGAAGGCTATAAAGTATTGGAAGCCGGTAACGGCGATGATGCTGAAACTATGATACTGGCCGAGCAACCCGATATTGTATTGTTAGACTGGATGCTGCCGGGCAAGCAGGGATCGGAAGTTTGCAGTAACATCAGGGCAAAAGGCTTTGATAAACTGGTTATCATGACTACCGCCAAGCAACAGGATATTGATAAAATATCGGCCTATAACTTTGGCGTGTCTGATTATATCACCAAGCCATTTAATATGGATGTGTTAGTAGCATTGATCGATAACAAGATCAAGTTTTCATTAAACAGCGAAAAGTCCGAGTCATACCATTTTGCCAATATGGAGCATTTGCCCAATACGCATTTGCTGATACGCGATGGCAAAAAAGTGGAGCTCACTATATTGGAGAACCGTATTTTACTGTATTTCCTAAAAAACAAGAACAAAGTGATAAACCGCGAAGAACTGATGATGGAAGTTTGGGGTTATAATGCCGATGTAAATACCCGTACGCTGGATATGCACATTGTACGCCTCCGTAAAAAAATTGAAACCAACCCCGATTCGCCGCAATACTTACAAACCGTACGGGGCATTGGGTATAAGTTTGCCTACCAGGGGTAAATATTGTCTGAACCATGATTAAACAGATTTAATGGATTATCAGGATGCAAATTCATCATGATAATCAGTCAAATCCAACAAATCATGGTTCAGACAATCTATAAACCTTTGAAATCACAAAATCTCCAAAAAAGGTTTTTTGCGCAATTGTTTTATAACCGTTTTCTTCAAATTGCTTTTCAATGCCGGGCAGTTTGGATGCTTCAATGCCGCACCATGCTTTAAAAAATAAAAACATACTTTTTAACAGGCCGTTTTGCCACCATTTGCCGGTAAGCTGAAAATCGGTATTGAGCCATAATCCTGTTGGTTTTAGCAACCCGTTAATATGATTGAATACCTTTTGCATAGTTTGTTCGGCAAAGTTATCGAACAAAAAAGGGGTGATTACCACATCAAAATCAGCCGGAAGGACGATGTTCTCAATAGCGTCATTTATAAAAGTTACCCGGTTACCACCAACATTTCTTTTTTTTGAAAGCGCGGTCATTTTTGCCGAAACCTCTATATAAGTAATATTTAAACCAGATGGGTAAACCGGTAAGCATCCTGCGGACCAACCATATCTTCCTGGTCCCACCAGCCGCTTACGTGTTGTGTAGCGACACGCGGATGATCGAGCCGCGAGGTAAGCGCCTGTTTCTTCCAGTAGGCATCATAATTGGGGTGTTGGGTAAACGCGTTCCAGCTGGGGAGCCTATCGTGTATATACTTTTTGTTGATGTTTGAAAGCGGCCCCAACTTCAAATACCAGTCGTAAGTATCGTAATTGCCAAACTGGTAAAGCGAGTCGGTTTTTGATATCTCCTCCATAAAGGCATATTCAAAAGCATAGCTTAACCGGAAAGCGCCGTTATGGTGCAAATCATCGTTCATAAACATATCCGAAGGCGTTGCCTGTTCCGAAACCGCTTTTAGGGCAGGGTGTGGGTCGCTGGCCGCTATGATGGTCGTCCATCCGTCGTACGAAATGCCGTACATGCCCACCTTACCATTGTTATCGGGGATGTTTTTCAGCAGCCAGTCGATGGTATCATAAGTATCGCTGCTTTCGTCAATAGCTTTAGGGTCGTTTTTATCGCGGCTGTTGCGGCTCATTTCGTATTTGCCTTCTGATAAATACCGGCCCCTGATGTCCTGGTAAACAAAAATGTAACCATCATCGGCCATATCCTTTACATAGCCTATTTTTTCGGGGCTTGGGGTTTTACTGACCCCATAAGGCGTTCTTTCCATTAAAAAGGGCAGTTTTTCCGACTGATCTTTGGGCGTATAAATCACCGTAAATAATTTAATACCATCGCGCATGGGTATCATTACTTCCTTTCGGTTATATTTATCAGCGGGTTTTGCTTGCTGGGCAAACAGGTTAACAGCAGTTAATAACAAACTTGCCGTAAAAACAATTTTTGTAAACAATGCTTTCATATCGCGAAGAATTATAACTGATTAAATATAATAACATTACAGGGAATTATGCGAATCAAGAGCCAAGAATCAAGAATCAAGATAAAAAAGCAAAAACGAGCTTTATTATTGTCTTATGCCAGCGTAATCTGCTTGATTTTTTTCCTTTTTTATGGATTTCTTCCTCTCGTTACTATTTTCTTGACTCTTGGTTCT
>JABDBT010000137.1 GCA_013288465.1 Bacteroidota bacterium
AACGGGTGTACAAGCGAAACCGTTTCGGCCTCACCCTTTCTTAACGCCGGGAAATAGCCCTTTTCATAATAAAAGTTATCTAAACTTGTTTTGGGGCCGTTACGCCATGGAAGCATAGTGGCCTCTGTGGCATTTTTCAGCATTCCTTCATAAGCCTTTTTAACATCAAAGTTTCTTAGTCCTTTGCGATAATCATCAAGCAGCATAATTGATGAGTGGAAACCATTCATACAGGCGTGATCACCAAACAATACCGGGAAGGTAGGCATCCAGCCGCTTTGCCCGTACATGGTTACGTATGAATTTATCATATCCTCTTCCATAGGCGGGTTAACTATCGCCCGTAGGGGGTGCAAGGCCAGGTAAGTGTCCCAGGTCCAGTCATCCACATAAAATGGCCTGGTTGTTTCGTGTATTTTATTATCAAAGCCGCTATAATATTTACCATCCTCGGTAATATCAACCATGCGTTCGTTACAACGGTAATAAGCGGTGTAGAATGATCGTCTTTGGGCTTCTGTTCCTCCCTCTACACTAATATTATTAATCACTTTATCCCATGCTTTTTCACCATCTGCCTGTATAGATTCGAAGGCTTTTCCTTCAATTTCCTGCTTGAAACTCAGGCGTGCCTGTTCTTCGCTGATATAAGATATTGCATAGCGAAATTCTACCGGCCCGCGGACATCGGCATCAAATGTGATCCATGATTGCACGCCAACGCCCTGTACTTCTCCGGCTTTTATCAGCTGGTTATTTTTAACAATACCGGCCTGTCCTTTGCTGCTGAACTCGCCGTACAGGTAAACTTTAATATCATCATGGTAAGTTTCGGTACCCTCAATTACATTGCCATTAATAAACTTCCATGAGCCTATACCGGGATTATATAAATCGAAAAGGAGGCTTTTGGGGCCGGTGTTTTGCGGGAAGGTAAAACTATAGATGCCCGTCTTTTTTCCGGCTGTAAACGCTACGGTTATATCATCATCAATTAAATAAGTTTGGTAATACCAGGGGCGCGTCACTTCGAGGTCATGGTCATAAGCCTGCTTTTGTTTCCATGAATTTAACGAAACTACTTTGTTCCATGGTTTTAAAGCGAACACCTCGCCCAAACGATGCGAAACAATGTTAAGCGGGAAACTTGATATCTGGTCGTCAATATAATCGGCCCGTTCAGGGTACATCCTGATCATCTGGTTGGGAAGCTGAACGGTAGGCCGGGTGGGTTGTAGCAGGGCCCCCACATTACCAATACGGGGATCAACATATTTTAGATTGCCTTTGCCGCTGTTATCTGTTTGTGTGCCCTGGGCCCGGGTGTGGCCGGCGCCTAAACAGCAGCAAAACATAAATATAAATGGAATATACTGGTTCAAGCGCAACAATACCAGTTTTGAAATATTTTTTAGCATTAGATATAAGTTTTTGACAATGAAAAACGGGGTATTAAAAATTTAAGGACATATTAATCCCGGCAGGATCCTGGTGGTTCCTGCCGGGGGTATTATTAATTTGTCTTGAATTCCGTCCTTGTAATATCAAGGAAGGTGGTACCATAAGCCACGGTTGATTCAATTTGCGTATCTACAGAATAGTTGTTAAACGAATTCACAAAGATCAGCCTGCTTTTTGAGGCGTTGCGCTTGGCTATATTGGTAAATGTGCGATAAAAGCTACCATCGTTGGTTCTTACAAAACTTAAAGTTGTACTGGTAGGACTGGCAACCTGGTTATTGTAAGCAGCCTGAACACAAGGAATAAATTCCATGTTCCATGATTCGATCATTTGTTTCCAGTAGGCAAAGTTTTGGTCGCACATGGTTGCAAATTCAAAAGCCCGGTCAGTATCGTTGTTTATGTTGCCCATGTTGTCTTCATACATAGCGTCAACACAGTTTTGAAAACGATAATAATAACGCTGCGGCGGCGACCACTCTTGCTGCATCCCTACAATATACAGATCGAAGCCTAATGCTGATAAGTTTGCCCTTACCTGTTTGTATAAGGCCACATTATCGTTTGAGTTTAAGTCCTGCGCATTATTAATAATTAGCATGTACTTACCATTAACCTTTTGATAATTGCTTTTAGTCATCCAATACGAAAGCCTTTTAATGTCGTTATAAAACCCAAGCAGTTTTGCAGCATTTGTTTCCAGGGTAACTCCATTACCGGTTGTCCCGCCCGAATTGGTAATACCAAGTGTACCGGTACTTAAATTGTACGACACAGCAAAATTTATATTTGCAGCATTTGGCGCAGCCAGGAATGAAACAATTGTGTTAGAATCGGTTTTAAAATTGCCGTTATCCAAAGTAGGTGAACGTACGGAAAAGACAAAATAATCCAATTTGGCCACACTGGCCTGGTCTATTTGAGCCTGCATAACCGATGGCGTTGGCGTACCACCGGGAAAGCTATATTTACCTACAGTGGGTACCTGTATGCTACCCGCAGGAAATGTTGAACCAAAGTTGGTATAAAATGCGCCAACTACATAATTCTGGGTAACCGGGACCTCGGGGATGGTGTAATTCAAAAAATTAGTAGCAACTGTGGGTGTTGCCGCCTTTTTGCAGGAGCTTAATATTGTTAATAAAAACAACATCATGCAGCCATATCGGTATATATTTTTATTTTTCATTTTCATTTTTTTTATAATTCGATTAATAAGTACCTGTTTGCACATAAGGCTTTAACCCGGCTGCCGCCAGGCCTGCTGATGCACTTTGTATAGTTGTGCCAAACCACTTTTCAACATAAGTAGGATCAAGGAATACATGCGTAGTTAACCAATTTACCGGCGTGTTAGCAGGTTCAATTTTTAATTGCGTGAACGGGCTGTCGCCAAATATATTCAGTGTGCTTCCTAATAATTTAACTCCGTTGGTATAACCGGTAGGATTATTAGTAATTTCAACATTAGGATATGCAAATCTTTCAGGCATGGTGCCATAACCAACGGTAGTCAGATAGATCGTAGCGGCATTGGTATGCGGCGGCAATACTAAATTCTGTGTCCGTCGTTGCAGGGCCCAGGCTTCAAATCCGTTATCATCAAAGTAGTTTATCCATTCCTGCACCCATATTCTGTTCAGGTTGTTATTCGGGATACTGGAACTTATGGCCCCCAGGTAATAGTTAAAGCCATGACCTGCAGTATTCCATTTAATTCCATTTTGAGCTTCATAAGCTGTCGCCTGGGCCGGGGTAAGGCCCCAAAATGCAAAATTGGCATTTATACCCGCGTAGTAGTAAACATCGGGGGTTTGTAAACCTCCGTAACCCCGCGCAGCTGCTTCAGCTTTCATGAAGCAAACCTCCGCGTAATTCATAATGTAGAATGGGCGTGTGGCTGCGATCAATGCCGGCTGTATGGCGCTATAGGAGGCTTTTCCGAGAGTTGTTGTTATACTATTATATAAGGGAGCGGTGGTTATGCTCCAGCTACTCAGTAAACCTGTAAATTTTGGTGAACCGAAATAAGGTATAGTATAAGTTACAATATGATGCAGGTTGTCTGTTGTACTGGTCAGGGTATCTATTATGGCATAAGGCGCTGCACAAGGTGCGAAGTAAGCACCTTGCCTTGGATCATTGTAAGAACGGAAATAAGTAGCAACATAGTCGCTCATATAAGGGTACTGGGGCGGATTGGTATTTACCACATATTGCGCATAATTTGGCGACTGGCTACCTGAAACGGCTGAAAAATTCAGTTTTGGATCATCCGCGTCTGAACCTAAAAGCATACCTTCATTGGCCATTAACTCCGTTGCGTTTGAAGCCGAAAGAGCAGGCAGATTGTTATTAACCCTTAATGCAATTTGAAGCCTTAACGAGTTGGCAAATTTTACCCAGTTTGTCAAAGTAAAATTCAGCACGTCGGGGTTCATTTTGTC
>JABDBT010000138.1:0-1851 GCA_013288465.1 Bacteroidota bacterium
CTTTGAACAAATTATTAAACTAGATAAAGATGGGGTTCCGCAAGTTATTCGTAGGCAGAATCAACTCGTAGCGAGACTTGTCCCTGCTGGAATTTTAATAAAAGGAATACTACTAAAACGATTTCCCGAAAACGTTAAATTGATAAGTGAAAATCCACAATTATTAAATACTCATACGCCCAAATAAAATTAAGGAATGGCACTGATCATTAAAAACTCAAAAATTAGGGTTCAAACAATATTAATTACATTAGTCTTATGAGAAAAATCCTTTACCTTTTATTAGCTGGCATTGCGATATGCTTCAGCGCTTGTAAACAAAAAAGTGTTTCATTAGCCGAATACTTTGCACCAATTGATACAGGTGTACAAGTGGCCGGTATAAAAATGGTTACCATTAGTACGCCCGTGGGGAAGTTTAAAGTATGGACAAAACGCATTGGCACTAACCCAACCATAAAAGTATTGCTGTTGCATGGCGGCCCGGCCATGACGCATGAGTATATGGAGTGCTTTGAAAGCTTTTTCCCGAAGGAAGGTTTCGAGATGATCGAATATGATCAGTTGGGTTCCTTTTACAGCGACCAGCCCCGCGACAGCAGCTTATGGACAACGCCGCGGTTTGTAGAAGAAGTAGAGCAGGTGCGCAAGGCATTGAATTTGGATAAAAGCAATTTTTATCTGTTGGGTAATTCATGGGGAGGTATTTTGGCGATGGATTACGCGCTTAAATACCAGGCGAATTTAAAGGGGCTCATCATTTGTAACATGATGGCCAGTATGCCTGCTTATGAAAAGTATAATGGCGTGTTGCGCACGCAGATGCGGAAATCGCTGGTTGATTCGCTTAAAAGCTATGAGGATAAGGGTTTATATAAGGATACCACTTACCAGGCGCTGGTTTTTAAAGAATATTACCACAAACACCTATGCCGCCTTGCCGAATGGCCCGACCCGGTTAACCGTGCCTTTAAGCACATTAATGACGAGATTTATGTAATGATGCAGGGCCCAAGCGAGTTTAAAACCGGTGGCCGCCTGATTACCTGGGACCGAAGCAAAGATTTAGGAAAGATAACCGTACCCACCTTAACCGTAGGCGCAAAATATGATACCATGGACCCTGCCTATATGAAATGGATGAGCACCCAGGTACAACAAGGTAACTACCTGTACTGCCCCAACGGAAGCCACTTAGCCATGTGGGATGATCAGCAGGTGTTTATGAACGGTGTAATCAGCTTTATAAAAAGTGTGGATGATGGAAGTTTTAAGGGAGAGAAGTAGATAATATATTAATTAAAAGCTCAATATGAAAATCGTTATATCATTATTAATCGTCACAGTAATAAATTTTATACTTTTTGTGCCCTCCAGCCCTGTGAATTTGTTATTGTACTTAATCAAAGAGAATAAAACCTTTTTTCTATTAGCTGATATGGCTATTTCTAACTTGATTTTTTTAGCTGTTTATAAATTGCTAAATAAGGTTAATATTGGCAAGAAATGAACAAACCGATAATGAAGTTTTATAGTTTTAATACTATTTATCTTTCAGGCTTTTTGATTTGAGAGTTTAAGAGTGGAAAAAAAGAGAAAAAATGCCTTGCTTGATAAGGTAATTTTACCTATACTTGTAGTATGACAATTTTAGAAGCTAATCTTTTAAAAGGTATTCCATCCCGGGTAGATACCAATATGACACTGGGGATGATCAAGACTGATAAAGTTGGTCCAAGGCATTTACAAGCCATAAAGGATTTGACGTTGTTTAATGACGAGAAAATATCAGATTGGTTGGATATAAGCGTAAAAACTTTTCGTTTATACAAAAAACCGAATAGTGTTATA
>JABDBT010000138.1:1861-3865 GCA_013288465.1 Bacteroidota bacterium
GTTATAAAGCCACGTATAAAAGAACATGCGGTGATGGCTTTATCGTTAATCAAACATGGCATTGAAGTTTTTGGGACAAAAGAAAATTTTACAACATGGCTTCAAAAAGGGAACTTTTTCTTTGATAAAAAAGCGCCCATTGAATTTATGGATACCCATAGCGGAATTAAATTTATTGACGACAGATTAACCGGGATAGAATATGGCGATAATGCTTAATTAAATGGAAGTATTTAAAATTGCCAAAGAACCCTTTGCAAATAAACTTATAGCTTCCGGCAGGGCACATAGATGGAACCTTGATGATGAGTTTGTAGTATATACCGGAAGTTCCAGGTCTCTCTCCTCGTTAGAACTTATTGTCAGCGTAAACGCTATACAACCTGCCTTCAGGTATAAAGTGATGATTATTTCGATAGCTGATGAAGAAAGCCTTTACACACAAGTATTGCAGGTAAATTTGCCCAAAGCCTGGAGAAGCCTTGATTCCTATCCAAAATTACAACATATAGGAAGTGAATGGTATCAAAAAAAGCAATCCCTGATTTTAAAGGTGCCCTCATCTGTAATCCCTACAGAATACAATTACATTATTAATACGAGCCACCCTGGTTTCAGCGAAAAGATATCCCTCGTTAGAACGGAAGACTACTTTTGGGATGAAAGATTGTTTTGATTTTAGGCAAGCGCCCTGCAAGTTTGATAAATTCAAGCTCTGACAAATAAATCCGAAATCGAACATCCGAAATTCGAAATCAAAAAAGCCTATCCAGCAAAAACAAAACCGCAAACACCACGCTGGCAATACCATTAGTGGTCATAAAGGCGAAGTTAACCCGGCTCAGGTCGGTAGGTTTAACCAGCAGGTGCTGGTAGATAAGCATAGCGCAAAAGAAAGCGATGCCTACATAGTATAAAATGCCGGGATGAATATAAAAAACAGGCATCACCACAAACAGGGCGGACAGGATATGCAGCATGGTTGACAATTTTAAAGCGCCAACTTTACCCAAGTAAGCAGGGATGGAGTGCAGTTTTTCGTGGCGGTCAAAATCTTCGTCCTGCATGGCGTAGATAATATCAAACCCGCTAACCCAGCATAGTACGGCTAACGAAAAGAATAATGGGATAACGGCAAATTCGCCGGTTACCACCAAATACGCACCTATTGGCGCTAATGATAAACCTAATCCTAATACCAAGTGACAAAGCGCTGTAAATCGTTTGGTAGCGCTATAGCCCAATACCACCAATAAGGCCACGGGCGATAAATAAAAGCACAAAGGGTTAATAAACCAGGTTACACCAATAAACAGCAGGCAGTTAACTAAGGTAAAAGTTAAAGCGGCAACCGCGCTGATGCGCCCGGCAGGTATATCGCGCTGTTTGGTGCGCGGGTTTTTGGCATCAATGTCGCGGTCTAAATAGCGGTTAAATGCCATGGCCGAGTTACGGGCAAATACCATACAAAAAACCATCATGACCAGTTTCTGCCATTCAAACCGATGATCGGTAGTGGTAACCGCTAAAAAAAAGCCAATAAACGCAAATGGCATCGCGAAAATGGTATGGGTGAAGGTAACGAGGGATAAATATTTCTTCATAACGAAAATTAGTTCCCCTCCCGATAGCTATCGGGATGAGAGGTGTTACGGGTGTGTTGTAAAACATGCTGTTCAATGGTTCTCAAAACATTAACCATATCTTTTCTTACTTCCATTTCAGTAAAGCGTAAAATGGTCAGCTTATAAGCTTCCAGTTCTTTTTCACGGGTCAAATCTAATTTATATTGTTCTTCATAACTATGATATTGTCCGTCTATTTCAATTATAAGGTTTAATTCACAACAATAAAAATCCACAATGTAGTTTAATATTGGTTTTTGTCGCTGAAAGTCGAAGTTATACATTTGCTTATTGTTCAGCTCTTTCCAAAGCAATACTTCGCCCAATGTACTATCGTTCCTTAATTTACGAGCCAGTTCTTTTAAATAAGGCCGGTAAG
>JABDBT010000139.1 GCA_013288465.1 Bacteroidota bacterium
TTATTGGCGCAAGCATCAATGGCGCGGGTAGTTGACACGCTGAGCGATGAGGATAAAATTGTGCCCATCGTAGCCAGTCCGCCAAACGCCATAAAATACATAGCTGCTTTATTAAATACCTAATATGAGGATATTGCAAAAGCTTTGCCTTGGCATAAGCCTGCTTGCAGCAGTCATCCTGCTAACGGGCATTATAACAGCCAGCGCCGCTATATGGCAACCCACCGCTGTTTGCTTTGCTGTTTCTTTTGCAATAGGTATTGGTGCGTTAAATTCATTAAAAAACTACCAGTACACCGCCTGGATAATTGTAGCCGTGGTATCGGCCATGATATACCCACACGCTTTTTTAAAATGGGGCGCTATAGACCTGCGCAACAAATGGCTCATTTTGATCATTGTACAAATGGTGATGTTTGGCATGGGTATCCAAATGAGCATCCGCGATTTTTCAGGCCTGGGCAGTACCGGTAAAGGCGTTTTAATTGGGCTGGCCTGTCACTTTTCTATCATGCCGCTGATGGGGTTTTTACTTACCCGCATATTCCATTTTGAGCCGGAAATTGCTGCCGGTATCATACTCATTGGTTCCTGCTCAAGCGGATTAGCCTCTAATGTAATGGTTTACCTGGCCCGTGCCAACCTGGTATTGTCAGTAACCGTTACCGCCATGGCAACCTTAGCCGCGCCGTTTTTAACACCCTTATTAATGCGGTTGCTGGCAGGCACACTCATCGAAATAAAGTTTACAGCTATGATGATGGAGATCATAAAAATTGTGATTGTGCCTATCGGCGCGGCTTTTCTGCACGATTACCTGAAAGGCGCATCAGCCAAAGGCAAACGTGTTACCGTCATCATTACGGTGTTTTGCGTACTTTGGCTAACCTGCCAGTCGTTGTTTTTATGGGATTGGCTGGCGGCCAGGCTGTCAGAACCTGCGCAACAATCGGCATCGGTATTTAACTTTTTTACCGGCGCGTTTTTAGTTGGGTGGGGGTATCATCAGATCTATCTTAAAGCCCCCAACATCGATAAGTATATTCCTTATTTATCCATGTTTGGCATTGTTTACTTTACTACTGTTACCACCGCAGCCGGCCGCGATAACCTACTGCATGTTGGCTTAATACTTTTTTTGGTAGCAGTGATACATAACGGCGCCGGGTACTTTTTTGGCTACTGGCTCAGTCGTTTATTCAGGCTCGATAAAAACTCGGCCCGAACAATCGCTTTTGAGGTTGGCCTACAAAATGGTGGTATGGCATCCGGACTGGCCGGTACCATGGGCAAACTGGCGACCGTAGGATTGGCCGCCGCTGTGTTTAGTCCGTGGATGAATATTTCGGGATCCATACTGGCTAATTACTGGCGGAAACGGCCGATGAAGGAGTAGGCAGTTTGCAGTTTGCAGTTAAAACAACAGGCTATATGCACCTATTGTAATATTATATGCATATAATGATACATTATATGGGTGCGGGCGGTGTTGTGATTTTGTATATAAAATTACAAGATAAAAACTTAGTTTTATGGCATGATAGGGTTTTAGTAAATATCATGGCCCCTAATTGTAAAACTGCATGAAGTCAATAGCTATTCCAAAATACATAAGCGGATACCTGCAAAACAACATTCACGATCAGGCTACTTTTGATATGATCAAAAACTTATACCAGCGCAACCTGGTAAAAGGCAATCGGCCAGAAATTACCATCTCCATACCCGCTTATAATGAGGAAGATAACATCATCCCTACCCTGCTTTCGCTTTGCAGTAATATAACATCATGGTCGGTTGAGATAGTGGTAACCAACAATAACTCAAAAGATAACACCGCCAACCTGGTAACAGCATGTGGCATAAAATGCATTTTAGAAACCAAACAGGGTATTGCCCATGCACGTAATGCCGGCCTGGCCGAGGCTAAAGGGAAATACATTTTAAACGCCGACGCGGATACTGTTTATCCAAAAAACTGGATCGATGAAATGGTTAAACCGCTTGAAAAATATCCCGATGTGGCTATTTCGTATGGTATATTCTCATTAATACCTATTGGCAGTACCGGCAGATTTGTTTATTATTTTTACGAGATGTTTGCCGAGTTAACCCGGTTTTACAATAAATACAAAAAGAGCGAAGCCGTAAACGTATATGGTTTTAACTCAGCGTTCAGAAAAGAGCAGGGCCTGCAGGTTAATGGGTTTGACCATCCTTCTGTTACAGGCACAGTTGAAGATGGCTACCTGGCTTTAAAATTAACTCAAAAGGGTTTTGGTAAAATGTACAGGGTAAACACAGCCATTGTTTGGACAACCGACCGAAGGATACAAATTGATGGCGGTTTGTATAAAGCCACTGTTAAGCGCCTAAAACGGTTATTTAATATAAATCAGCCTAAATAAACAAGTGAGCATAATCCCGCTGCATTTGTGCTAATACTTTAAGCAGTCCTTCTTCAAGATGCTTAAAATTTTCCATGCCATCGCCTGTTTTGGTTTCTAAAGCTTTGATGTATGGCATTACATTAGTAACGCCCAAATTGCCTAATGCCGATTTTATTTTATGGGCCATTTGCCCTGCCTCGTCCCACCTGTTATTTAATGCCGCCGCTTTTAGCGTCTCAAAATCTTTCGATACTAACTTAACAAACATCACAATCATTTCACTTAAAAAGGACGGATTGTTCTTCCCTATTAATTCAATTGTGGTGGTATCGTATAATTTTTGTTGATCTGCCATTAGTATATAGTTTGTATGCTTTACTTATTACCATCAACCGGTTTATAATAAAGAGTTACTAATATAGCAATTCATATTACAATATAAAGACCTGCTGTGGAGTACAGCATATTAAAATAATGCGTTTAGTGATTAATAAATAATACTATCAAAGAACGATCTCTTCACCCCAAAAAATTGGCGGAAATTCGATTTTATTTTTTTTATGTATTTATGGCTGAAAAATAAGGCGAAAAACGCCCTCGGAAACCGCGCAGAATTGTGGTTTACTATTAAAGATACGAAAAAATGGCCGCTTTTCAAAATGCGCTGTTCATATAGGTTATTATAGCTAAAATACAGCTCAAACGTAAGCAAAGCACCCCAAAAACAACCGGTTAAACCTTGCCGGTTACCCAATAAAAAACAAATCCGTTATAATGTTTCAGGGCGCTATAACATCATTTTAATACTGCCTCATGTGGCCTAAGCTGCACCTCAAGTTGCCTTAAAAAGCTATCACTATACCTGCTGTACCTGTTAAATCACCTCCAGCCACATTTAATCGCTAAACATATTAAAACTATATTAATTAGACGCTCGTTAACCCGGCGGGATATTTTATTTCGATAATTTTGCCGTGTTTTTGCTATATTAGTAACCTCAAAGCAAATGTTATTTTGACGGTTTACTAACTAATTAAAATAAAATTCGTACAACATTAAATAAATTATTACTTTCAAACTTAGATAGCGTTTCTCAAATATATACCCTAATTTATACGATGAACATCAACGTTCAGTAACCAAACTAAAGATATCTTTATGAGTTTTTCAAATTCGGGTCAAACTAAAGTTCTTGTTGTTGAGGATGATCTGTACATGCAAATAATATTGAAAGAGTTTTTAGGCGCTGATTACCAGGTTGAAATTTCAAATAACGGGATGGATGCATTGGCTTTCATGCAAAATGGTGAGGTGCCCGATCTGGTTATCTCAGATTTAAACACACCCAAATTGAGTGGCCTCGAATTTATTCACCAAATAAAAAACAGTGACTTTTTTA
>JABDBT010000140.1 GCA_013288465.1 Bacteroidota bacterium
TTACCAAGTTGATCAAAGATGGCTTAAAGCTTATTAAGCAGCCGGTGTAATGGAGGATTAGATTTGACAACTTTTTAAAAGTTGTCAAATCTGCCCCATCTCCAATAACTGCTTACTGCAAACCGCCCACTGCAAACTACTCACCAACCCGTTCAAAGGTAATAAAAGAATAGGGTATGGCGTTTTTATTATCAGGTTCATGATCTTCGCGGTAAACTTCCTTCCATTCGGGTTTACTTATCTCCGGAAAAAAGCTATCTGCTTCAAATTTTTGATGCACAACAGTAAGGTAAATACGGTCGGTAAGCTTCATTGCCTGCTTATAAATTTCGGCCCCGCCAACAATAAAAGCCTCGGCGTCGTCGGCACATAAGGCTAAAGCAGCTTCAATGGAGTTAACCGCCTCGCAACCTTCAATAGTTATGTTTTGGCGGGTAACAATAATATTGCGGCGATTAGGCAACGGTTTACCTACCGATTCATAAGTTTTGCGCCCCATAATAATGGTATGCCCGGTGGTGATCTCCTTAAAATGTTTCAGGTCATTAGGCAAATGCCATAATAGTTTATTGTCCTTGCCTATGGCATGGTTTTCGGCAATGGCCACAACGATAGTTACGATCATGAGGTAAATTTTAGTTGGCTGCAAATATAACGACTGGAACGCGACTTATGTTTGTTATAGCAGAGGTAAATCAAATTGCCGCATTTTCGCCCACTTAATAATTAAATACCTGCATTATTGTTATTTTTGACCATGCAACAACAGCCAAATAATCAGCTTCATGGTAAAACTTTAGAAATGATATTGAACGAGCTGGTGGCTAAATATGGCTGGCCCGAGTTAGGGTACCGCATACGGGTAAATTGTTTCCTTGCAGACCCCAGCATAAAATCAAGCCTCAAGTTTTTGCGCAAAACGCCCTGGGCACGTAAAAAGGTAGAAGATTTGTATTTGGATACTTTCTGTAGTCCATAGTCTATAGTCCATAGTCAATGGTTTATAGGTTCAAGCGCAGCTTGAACAACTCACAACTCACAACTCACAACTCACAACTCACAACTCACAACTCACAACTCACAACTCACAACTCACAACTCACCACCCACAAAACTACTGCGCGGCGGCAGGTTTAAATAAGGGTAGGTAACCTTTGACAGGTAAAGCCCCTGCGGATAAGCGGGTATAATTATGGGCGGTGTTTCTTTATTGGCCAGGTGATATTCAAACTGGTCAACACTTAGCTTGCCGCGCCCTATATCTAATAACCGCCCTACTATTATCCGTACCATTTTGCTTAAAAAACGATTGGCCGAAATTTGAAAACGTATCTTATCTCCATTTTGATAAGCAAATAACCCCGCCGAACTCACATTGCAAATGGTATGTTCGTTCTTATCGGGGCTTGTGCAAAATGCACGGTAGTCATTGTATTTAGTAAGCAGTGCTGTAGCCGCTTTCATCTTTTCCAGGTCAAGATCTTTTTCAGCATAAAACGAACTGAAACCGCTTAAAAACGGGTCTTTATAGGTATGTATAAAGTAATCGTAAGTGCGTTGCACGGCATCAAAACGGGCGTGGGGGAGGCCCTCCATTGGTATAATATCAAAAACGGCTATATCATCAGGCAGTATTTTATTTAGCCTGAAAAACAGGTCGAATTTCCATTCTTTCTCCGCGTCAAAATGAAAAAAAAACTGGCTGGCATGTACCTGCGCGTCGGTACGGCCACAGCCAACAATAGTAACCCTGGTTTTTAACAGCTTGCTAATGGCGGTTTCTAAAACCTCCTGCACATTTAATACCCCCGGGTGTTTTTGCCAGCCACTGTATTTAACGCCATGATAACCAATATGAATAAAGTAACGCATTTTTTATAGCACAAACGCCTCGTAAAGTAATGGCATTATGTTTAAATTAAACAACAATATCGAACGTTAAAATACTTCATTATTCAACATTCAGTATTCGGTGTTCAATATTCAATTTGCCTTCTTCTCCATCTGCTCAAGCATGGCAATAATTTTGTCCAGCTTATCAGTTTCAATAGCGTTTAATCTTACCTGCAGTTCTTCTATCTCCTTTTTTGCTTCTTTATTGGTGTTGAAATCTGAATCGGCTTGTACCCTGTCGCGTTGATTTTGCCTGTTTTGCGCCATCATAATAATAGGAGCGGCATAAGCTGCCTGTGTAGAAAATAGCAGGTTCAACAAAATATACGGATATGCATCCCAATGTTCTACATAACCAACCACATTCAACCCCATCCATAGTACAACAAAAACCGACTGTATAATAATAAAGGTCCATGACCCCATTCCATTAGCTACCGAATCAGCCAGGCGTTGTCCAAATCCTAATTCTTCCCGGTGTATTTCATGCCAGGTTTTTTTTAATGCCATATTTTAAAGTTTAATTTCAAAGATGTTTAAAGATAGTATTTATTTAAGTTGTGTCAATACCACTGCTTTTTTATCAAAAGCAAAAATAGTAACTGTAACCAGATGATTGGGTAGTAGGGTGCTTTTTATTGCCCGGCAGAAACGTAATACAATACCTTTTTGTACAACTCATCAGGTAAAAAAGGTTTTGTCACAATATCATTCATGCCGGCCCTTTTCACATCATCTTCTATTTCTTTTGGCAGGGTAGCGGTAAGCGCTATTATAGGTATGGTAACCCCCGCTGCCCGCATTTTTTTTGGCGGCTTCATAACCATCCATTTCGGGCATGTGCAAGTCCATTAATACCAGTTTATGTTTGGTGGTATCCAATTTTTGCAGGGCCTCCAATCCGTTAGTGGCAACATCAAGGGTGGCATCCCAGTTTTGCAAAAATTGTTGCGCTACCATCACATTTAAAGGGTTGTCTTCTACCAGTAAAATATGCACGCCGGTAAGTGGCTTGTATTCTTCTTCTGGTAAATTTTCTATATCCTGTAGTTGAGATACATCGGTGCTTTTTTCAAATTTTTGACTGAAATAAAAGGTAGATCCATAATCCTCTTTGCTCAATACATGCAATAACGCCCCCTGCAATTCTAATATACGTTTGCAAATGGTTAACCCCAAACCTGTACCGCCAAACCCCCTTGAGGTAGAAGAATCGGCCTGTGTAAACCGCTCAAAAATTACCTTTTGCTTTTCTTTTGATATGCCAATGCCGGTATCTTTTACCTGTATGGTCAGCATCATGATTTTTTCGCTTTGTTCGGTAACTTTAATGCCCAATTCTACAAAACCGGCCTGCGTAAATTTTATGGCATTATGTACCAGGTTGGTTATTACCTGCGATAACCGGGTTGGGTCGCCCAATACTTTGCTCTGTAACGCTTCATCAATGGTCAGCTTCAACTCAATCCCTTTATCTTCGGCCGATACCCGCAAAGCCCTGATAATATTTTTAGCTATAGACGCAACGTCCATTTCAATATGTTCGAAATTGATCTTTCCGGCTTCAATTTTATTATAATCTAAAATATCATTTACAATGGCTAAAAGGTTGTTGGCCGAAAACAGCATAACGTCAAGCTGCTCTGCCTGGTCCTCCCTTGGGTTGTTTTTTAACAATAAATGGCTCATGCCAATTACCGAGTTTAGCGGGGTCCTTATCTCATGGCTCATAATGCTTAAAAATTCGCTCTTGGCAATTAAGCCCTGCTCGGCATCTTTACGGGCTTTTTTTAGTACAAATGAAACCCGGTGCGACAGCACCAGCGACTGCAAAAAGAAAAACCCCACATAACACACAAA
>JABDBT010000141.1 GCA_013288465.1 Bacteroidota bacterium
GGCGAAAGTAGCTATACCTTTGACCGGCCCGATTACATCGCACTGGAAAACTTTATTAAGAAGCACAAAGGAAAGGTTAAATACCTTATCGTTATGGATCATGACCGCTTTAGCCGTAACCTCGCTGAAGCGTTGACCAAAATCACTATGCTCGAAAAAAAATACGGGCTGAAAGTGCTGGCTACCAGTGAGGCGATAGATATAGACACGTCTGATCCCACGGTATTTATTGAACGTTCTTTTAAATATCTGCTGGCTAATGCTGAACTATTCAGGATAAGGAAACGCGTAAAAAACGGCATACGTTCTGCTCAGGAAGCTGGCAGATTTGTTCAAGTAGCACCATTTGGTTATCTCAATTCAAGAGACAAGGATGGTAAAAGCATGTTGCTGATTGATGAAAGCCGCGCCTTTATTATCGAAAAGATTTTCAGGGACTTTCTTTTAGGCATACGTCCTTATCAGATACATCAGCAGGTCAAGGCATTGGGGTTTACGTTAACAGGCAACGGTGCTGTTTTCCGTGTGCTAAGTAACCCGACCTATGCAGGTTTGATAAAGGTTGGTGCGAATGAAAAACAGCCCGAAAAGAATGTCAAAGGTGTTCACCAAGCAATTATCAGTGAGGAACAGTTTTGGATCGTGCAGGAAAAATTGGGCAATAAACGTGTCGAGAAAACGCAGCCAAAAGATATTTTCTTCCTGCGCGGCATATTGAAAAGCCCTTGCTGCAATACGTTGATGACAGCGGGTATGACTAAGGGGCGTTCAAAATACTACTTATATTACCGGTGTATAACGCATCCTGGCATTAATATACCAGAACAGGCCCATGTCCAGTTCTACAAGATGCTGGATGAAATAGATTTCGATATAGATAGCTTGCAGTATCTAATAGACAGAGTTACTGTAACCATAAAAGGGAATAACAGTATCAGAGAAAAACAAGCTGAAGTTAAAGCTAAAAGGCTCGAAGAATTAGAGAATAAAATTGACCGCTTAGAGCAGCGCCTGATGGATGATGAGATAGAGGGTGAAACTTATAAGAAGTATTACAAAAAGTTTTCAGGGGAACGGGCGATGTTGAAAGAAGAATTGCGTTACCTGAAGTTTAACGTTGATGCCATATTAAAGGAGCAGATCGGAAGAATTAAACTATTGTCTAATCTTTCTGCCATCTTTAAAAAGTCCGAATTGAGCCAACAGCATATTTTTTTAAAAAAGTGGTTCAAAGATGGTCTCACGTACTTTGATGGTGTGTTTAGAACCGCTTGGTCGCACCCTTTGTTCAATGATAAGTTGCTGATTTTGAGAGAAAAAAGGCTGCTCTTTGTGGAGCAGCCTGGTGGAAATTTTAACAATTTCTCATTGGGTGGAGCCGGAGGGATTCGAACCCTCGTCCAAACATGGTATAAGGTATGCTTTCTACATGCTTATCTGCTGTTTAATTGTAGGGAAGGGGAAGGCCAGCCGCGCGCCTGTACCGTCTTCCTTAGGTGCTTTATCTTACCCGCTAGGCACACCTTAAGCAGGCCAGTTTCGTTTTTCGATGCCCCTGTTGCCGATCCAACAAAACAGAAAACCGGCGGGACAAAAGCTAGTTAATTCTAAATTAAGCAGCTAAGGCGTAGTTATTTTCGCCATTTGTGATTTTGAGTGTTCTGATTAGAGCGCTAATTCACCCAACGCGCTGCATGCTTACCTACTTATCTCCATCCTGTCAATTCCGGTCGACCCCATTTTTTGAGTGGCAGTTGTTAGTTGCAGTGGCAGTTAAGATTACAAATGTACGAAATTTAGTAGTAGTAAATAGTTGCAATAGCTATAGAATGCTCAAATAAAAATGAGGTTTTAACTGCTACTGCTGCTGCAACTGCAACTTCTGGCTTTCGGTAATACGTCCCGGGTAAGCGCTAAGCCCCTGCTCCAAACAAGTCATCGCTTTTTCCAAATCGGTATTATTTAGTACGTATGCTATGCGTACTTCATTTAATCCGGCGCCGGGGGTGGTGTAAAAACCCGTTGCCGGGGCCATCATAACGGTTTGGTTTTTATAGCTAAACTCTTCCAGCATCCACCTGCAAAATTTATCTGAGTCGTCAATGGGTAATTGCGCCAGTACATAAAATGCGCCGCCGGGGTTGGGGCAATACACGCCTTCCATTTTATTAAGGGCCGTTACTACGGTATTGCGGCGGGTACTATATTCATTAATAACTTTTTCAAAATAGCTTGGCGGCGTATCAATGGCTGCAGTACCGGCCATTTGCTCAACCATACCCGCACTAAGGCGTGCCTGGGCAAACTTTAAAGCGGTTTGCCAAACTGTTTTGTTTTTGGTGATCATGCACCCCAAGCGTGCTCCGCATGCGCTGTAGCGCTTACTAACGGTATCAATAATAATTACATTTTTATCCAACCCGTCCAAATGCATGGGCGACACAAATTTTTCGCCACCGTAACAAAATTCGCGGTAGGCTTCATCAGCAAATAAATAAAGATCATGCTTTAATACCAATGCTTTTAAAGCTTCCATTTCTTCTCTCGAATATAAATACCCGGTTGGATTATTGGGGCTGCAAATAAAAATGGCTTTGGTTTTAGGCGTGATCGCCTTTTCAAAATCGGCAATAGGCGGCAGGGCAAAACCATTTTCGATATACGACATAATAGGCACTACCACAATATCGCTCTGGTTGGCAAAGCCGTTGTAGTTGGCATAAAACGGCTCGGGCACAATTACTTCGTCGCCGACATCAAGGCAGGTCATAAACGTGATTGATATGGCTTCCGATCCGCCGGTGGTAACTATAATATCTTCGGGCGTAATATTGTATCCCTGTTGGTTATAGTATTGGGTTAGTTTTTTTCGATAAGGTAAAGTTCCTTCCGAATCGGTGTAGGCCCAAACTTTAAAATCAATGTTTTTAACCGCGTTGAGCATACCCGCGGGTGTTTCAATATCGGGCTGGCCTATATTTAAATGATAAACGGTTTTACCTTCTGATTTTGCTTTTTCGGCAAAAGGCGTTAGTTTACGGATAGGAGAAGCTGGCATTCGCTGCCCTTTCTTCGATATATTTGGCATGGTGTAAAATTACTAAAGATGCATGGTTTAGCCTCACCCCAACCCCTCTCCAAAGGAGAGGGACTTAAAAAAACAGACAAACTATCGGTTTGCAAGTCAAAGTCCTCTCCTTTGGAGAGGATTTAGGTGAGGCTAAACAACAAACGATCCTAAATTTTAGGATCGTTTGTTTAGCTTGACCCCTTTAATAGAGGTCAACAATATTTTGTTAAAACTCTATTTTGTTCCTGTTGCTCCCGCTGCGGGCGCGGCTGTAACTTCGCCTACAATGTTTAAATATTTTTGTGGTGTACGGGCATTTGAAGTAACAATAATTGTTTTGGTAAACCCGCCCGGTACTGCTGCATTATAAGTGATCTTTATAATACCCTGTTCGCCTTTTTTTACAGGTGCTTTAGTGTAATCGGCAATGGTACAGCCGCAGGTTGGCTTAACTTCTGTTAAAATAAGCGGCTCTTCACCAATATTTGTGAAAAGAAATTGGGTGGTTACCGGTTTCCCTTGTGGTATTTTACCAAAATCGTGCTTTTCTTCGTTGAATTTAAATTCCGCTTTTTGATTATCTTGTGCAGATGCTGTAAAAGCGAAGCCTAATACTACGGCACATATTAACATTAATTTTTTCATAATGATTATTTGATTATTACAAAT
>JABDBT010000142.1 GCA_013288465.1 Bacteroidota bacterium
ATCCGGCCTGTTGGTTTATATAGCTGTTTGCAGAAAAACAACCTGAAAGGGCGCACCGTTACCCTCAAAATAAAATACAGCGACTTTAAGCAGATAACCCGTAACCGGTCATTTACCACACCCATAGCCGATCTGGAAACCATTAGCGCCACCGCCAAACAATTATTAGCGGCTACCAACCCCGAAGAAACCAGGATAAGGCTTTTAGGCATCTCGCTCTCCAACTTTGGCGAACCGGAGGTAAAACAAAAAAATCAAAAACCGACCGACCAGTTAAGGCTTTTTTAAAATATAGCTTAAAAGCCAAAGATCTACGAAGTTCCAGGAACTTCGTAAATCTTAGCCGGTATTGAGTATTTAAAAAAACAAAGCAACCCTCAACTTCGCAAAAAATGGTGTGCCGGGTGTAAAGCTCATCTGATCAATAGGGGCTGCCTCCCCTTTTAAACGGCTTACTTGCTCGGCTTCAAATTCGTTCCATTTGGTATTAAACAGGTTTTCGATACTTAAGCCCACTTCATACTTCTTTTGGGTGTAATTTACTTTCAGGTCGGTAACATAATAGCCGTCGGCAACTAAAGTATTGGTATTATTTCCGGGGCGGCTATGCATATAACGGTAGCTTAATCCGCCATTTATGCCGTTATTCAGCTTAAAATCCAGCCCGCCTGTGCTGGTAAAGGTTGGCGCAAGCGCGAGGTAACCACGCCCGGCTAAACTATCGGCCAATCGGGGCCTGGCCAGGTTTACATTCAAATCGGCAAATAACCATTTAGCTAATTCATAACGCGCCGAAAGATCGGCACCGATGCGCCGTGTTTTTCCGCCGGGAGCAATATCGCCGTCATCGGTATATACAAACTCCTGTTGCAGGTATAAATACCATAAAGCCGCGTTTATGTATAAATGTTGTATGGGTTTCCAGTTCAGGCCCAAATCGGCCCCATAGGCTGCCGGTAAGGTTGCCAAACCATTATTGCCTATTACCGCTATAGCATTATTGGAGTGAAAACCCTTACCTGCCTTTAAGTAAAATTGAACCTGCTGGTTAGCAGTGTATTGGACATTAATCTTCGGACTAACAATTACATTAGTTTTAGTGGTATCATGATAGTTAAACTTAAAATAATCCAGCCGCGAACCAAGGTTCAATAACCATTTTCCGCTTTCGAGGGTTTCATCAAGGTAAACACCTGTATTATTTTGCCGGATATCGCCTTTTGTAATATCATCCAAAAACTGGTATTGCTCAGTCACATTACTGTACCGGCTCCCATAGGTACGGTCAAACCGGCTGCTTAAACCTATGGCTGATGTGAGCATATTGTTCCCAAAATAGCTGTTTTTGCTCAGCTTTCCGTTATAACCAAACATATCACGCGCTTCCTGTTGCTGCCGTTCATCACCATTAACCGTATCCGCCGCAAAAAAGGAAGAGTTTACATGCAGTAAAAACGTATAATGCGTGTAATACAACTGGTTTTCCATTGTCCAGTTATTTTTCAGATCGGTAGTAAGTTTAGCATTAGCATTTACGCGGGTCGATCTGCCGCCCTGCGCGCTGTCAATTGTTCCGAAACGATCAATAGTAACCGGTGCCGCGGCAATTTTAATAGCATTACCGTTGTCGTCAATCGCGGTAGTGCCTGCAGCCACAGCCCGCCCGGGTATCTCGCCCGATGCTACCCAACTTGTACTAAAAGTTGATGCGCTAAGCGATAACCTATTGTTAGCGCCCAGCTGTTTGCTATACTTACCAAATAAGTTGGTGCGTTTATATTGTTCGGGTAATTTAAAAGCGCCATTAGTATAATTATATTCTCCTGCAATATAGGCGTTCTCGCCATTCTGCTTAGCTTTAGCACCCAGCAGGTCTATCACACCGGCAACCCGAAAAGTATTAAACTGGCCGCCTTCAAGGCTGAGCATGCTTTTATCCAAAGCATCTTTTGTTGAATAATTGAGGTAACCCGCAGTAGTTAAGTCACCCTTTTCAGAATAATACGGCCCCTTGCCAAAATCAAAGGTGGATACTGTTTCGGGGATCAAAAAGTGCAGGTCGGCATAACCCTGTCCATGAATATGCGATACCATATTTACCGGCAAACCATCTACAGAAACATTCAGATCCGTTCCATGGTCAGCGTCAAATCCCCTTATAAATATCTGTTCGGCTTTGCCGCCACCCATGTGTTGAGCTATAAATAAGCCCGGCACCAAACGCATCAGGTCCTGCGATGAATTTACAGGACGCAAACTAAGGTCAAGCGCACTTAGGGTATGAAAAGATGCATTATTAAGGTTAGGCGATATTTGTATTTCTTTCAAATCAATTGAACCGTGGCTAAGCAAAACGGTAAAGCGTTTAACCGCGCTTTTTATTTTGAGTTGTTTGGCGGCGTAGCCGATATATGAAATTTGCAAGGTTGCTGTATCGGCAGGTAATACTAACTGGAAATTACCGGCTTCATCAGTAATTGCTGTTTTACCTGTTATTCCCGATTTTATCCCGGCGTATTCAATGGGCTGGCGGGTTATTTCGTCAATCACTTTTCCTTTAAAAATATGCTGCGCATAAGATATTTGGGTAATAAGAATAATAAATATAGTTAACCCTGCCTTTTGTAGGATGTTCATTTTTTAGATAATATGTAGGGCCAAAACGGGATAAATACACCCGTTTGGCATAATAAATAGATAGCTAAATAAATAGCGCATTAAAAATTGAGGTGTAAAATAGTTGCATGCAGCGTACTCCTCAGTTTAAGGATAAGCCGATACAAAAAAATACAGGAAAAGAAAAGTTTACGCTATTTGCGGGGGACGGAAAATGACCTTATTTATCTGCGAAGAAACCGGAGCATGATAAGGCGTATTGATCACTTGAAGTAATTGAGTATGAAATGTAATAACTGAGCCGGTTTCATAGAAACTTTCCTGGATACGGTCTTTTTGAGATTGCCTTTCTTCGTTTTTATCCCGCTCTTCGGCTTGTTTTATCTTTTTCATAAAATAGCACTTACCATTGCAATGCAACCAGGGTTTATTCCGGTTCTCGCAAAGGTTAGCAGCTATATACTTTTGATTCATTTCAAACCCGGCGTAAACAAAGATCCGCGAGAAGTTGCAGCTGATAATACAAATAATGAGCAAAAATATTACAGGCCTGTTCTTCATCGTTATTGCGGCAAAGGTAACCCGCAATTTATAATTTGCAAAAAATATCTCGCCCAAAAAACATATCAACAAAAAACCCCGCTATAGGGCGGGGCTATTCGTTAATATTATCCGTATCAATTTATTTAGGAGGGCGCACCAATGTGGTATGTACCTTTAACCCACCAAAATCAATGTCAAGCCCGCATGAGTCTGCGTAAAACTTGCCGGTGTGCGGGTAGTCGGTGCCATCAACATTTACGCTAAACGAAAATTTATCACCGTTTATTTTTCCTTTTTCAATCGTAACCTCACCCGATGGCGATTCGGCGGTGCCGGTTAGTTTATCCCCATCTACTTTAAAGTTGTATGAAACATTTAAATCGCCGCCATTAGGTACT
>JABDBT010000143.1:0-232 GCA_013288465.1 Bacteroidota bacterium
CGAAATTGAACATTCGAAATCCCAAATCAAGCCCTCGTATCGTTCCCATGATAAATACTCAAATAGCTTTCATAGCGGGATAGCTCAATTTCGCCGTTTTCTACAGCTTGCAATACGGCGCAGCCGGGCTCATTAATATGGCGGCAATTTTTAAAGCAGCAATCTCTGCATTGTCTGAACCATGATTCGCAGGATTAGAAGATTATCTTGATTTGTTGCTTAGTATCATGGC
>JABDBT010000143.1:242-3529 GCA_013288465.1 Bacteroidota bacterium
CTCCGGGAAGTAACGGCCAAGCTCATGTTTTTCAATATCAATAACGCCTAATTCGCGGATGCCGGGGGTGTCAATAATAAAGCCGCCTTGCGGCAGTTCAAACATTTCGGCAAAGGTGGTGGTATGCATTCCTTTGTCGCTCCACTCAGATACTTCGCCGGTACGCAACTCCAATTCGGGCAGCAATACATTGATCAGTGTTGATTTACCAACACCCGAGTGGCCCGAAAACAAGGTTACCTTATCTTTCAACAAAGCCTTAACCTCGTTAATATTTGTGCCCTCCAATGCCGAAACTTCATAGCATGGATAACCTATATTGGCATAAACAGCAGCATAATCGGCTAATATTTCCAAGCCCTCGCCGCTAAACAGGTCGAGTTTATTAAAAATAAGCATGGCCGGGATAGCATAGGCTTCGGCGGTAACTAAAAAGCGATCAATAAAACCCAAAGAGGTGCGCGGTGAAGCCAGCGTAACTATCAGCAACGCCTGGTCAAGATTGGCGGCGATGATCTGCGCTTGTTTTGACAGGTTGATGGATTTGCGGATAATATAATTTTTGCGGATATGTAAATTGGTGATAACGCCGGTTTCCTGATCGGGCTCCATATCAAAATCAACCACATCGCCAACAGCAAGCGGGTTGGTGGTTGTAATACCTTTTATACGGAATTTGCCTTTTATCCGGCAGTCAAACTTTTGCCCTGAGGGCGTTTGTACCTGGTACCAGCTTCCGGTTGATTTGGTGATGAGTCCCTGCATTGGTTGCAAAAATACAATTATAAAAAAACAAGTGGTGGTCAAATGCATCCGCCTTACCCCTATGCTTCAATAATTTTTTATTTTATTTGTTTATTTGAATAATATCTACTTACTTTACAGACATTATATATATGCTAACAATCACCACCATAACAACAACAATTACTACCACAGGGACAAAGCCCGGAGGAAGATAATCGTATGGTGTAAAAACATAAAAGAAACCAAATGAACGCCTTCCTCCGATAAAGAGGAAGGCGTTTTTGTTTATACAACTATGAAGATTTTAAAATTTGGCGGTACTTCCGTAGGCTCAGTTCAAAGTATCCAAACCTTGTTAAATATTTTAAAGGACGAAGATACCGGCCCTCAAAAACCTGTAGTGGTGCTGTCGGCCATGAGCGGCGTAACCAACCTGCTCATAGCCATGGGCGAGGAAGCCGCCAATGGCAACGACTTTGCAGCGCAATTGGCCGAGCTGGAAAAACGTCATTTTGAGGTGGTGAAAGGCCTGCTTGCTTTACGATACCAAAACCCGGCACTTACCCGTTTAAAGATCAACTTTAACCAGTTAGAAGACTTGTTGCAGGGCATATTAACCCTGCGCGAACTTACCCCCAAAACCCGCGACCAACTATTAAGCTATGGCGAACGCTGCTCAACGTTAATGATCAGCAAAATTGCGGCCCAATATTTCCCCGAAGCGTTGTTTGTTGACGCGTCGGAATTGATAAAAACCGATAGCGCGTTTGGACAAGCCAAAGTGAATACCCAGCTTACCGAAATACTGATACGCAGCTTTCAAAAAGAAAACGCGGATAAAATGCTGTTTGTTACCGGGTTTATTGCCGGTAACGAGGCAGGGCAGATCACCACACTGGGCCGTGGCGGCAGCGATTATACTGCGGCTATATTCGGCTCGGCACTTAACGCGTCTGAGATACAGATATGGACCGATGTTAACGGCATGATGACCGCCGACCCGCGTATGGTTAAAAAGGCATTTTCGTTAGAAGAACTGACCTATACCGAGGCCATGGAGCTATCCTACTTTGGCGCCAAGGTGATCTATCCGCCAACCATGATACCGGCATTTTTGAAAAAGATACCTATTGTTATCAAAAATACTTTTGAGCCGCAGTTTCCCGGCACGGTTATCCAGCATCATTGCAAGCCGTCAAACCTGCCTATAAAAGGTATTTCGTCCATCAATAATATCAGTATCCTTAATGTAGAAGGCAGCGGCATGGTAGGTAAATCGGGCTTTAGCGGCAGGTTGTTCTCTTTATTGGCACGCGAGCAGATCAATGTTATCCTAATCACCCAATCGTCATCCGAGCATAGCATCACTTTTGCTGTACAACCCGGCGATACCGAGCGTGCCCGCCAGGTAATTGAACAGGAGTTTGAACTGGAGCTTTTGGCTAAAAAACTGGAGCAGGTAGTTATTGAGCAAAACCTGGCCATTTTAGCTGTTGTTGGCGAAAATATGAAGGAAACACCCGGCGTATCGGGCAAATTATTCCATGCCTTAGGCCGCAATGGTGTAAATGTGCGGGCCATAGCGCAAGGATCGTCCGAATATAATATCTCTATTATCTTTTCGGCACATGATCTGGCAAAAGCCCTAAACGCGGTGCATGATGCGTTTTTTATACAGTTAACCAAAACCCTGTACGCTTTTTGTTTAGGCACAGGCAATATTGGCAAAACACTTTTCAAACAGTTAAACGCGCATACTGAGTTTTTAAGGCAGAACAATGGCATACAGGTTAAAATTGCCGGTATAAGCAATACCCGTAAAATGCTGTTTAATGAAGATGGCATATCGTTGGATAATTGGGAAAACGAATTGCAGCAATCAACCGAAGGGGCCGACCTGGCAATGTTTATTGCCCGGATGCAAAGCATGAACCTGGCTAATTGTGTGTTTATTGATAATACCGCCAGCCCTAAGCCGGTTGAGTTTTATGAAGAAGTGCTAAAATCAACCATATCAATTGTAACCTGTAATAAAATTGGCAATTCGGCAGATTATAACCAGTATAAAACCTTCAGGGACGCGGCAAGGCAGCATGGGGTTGACTTTTTTTACGAAACCAATGTGGGTGCGGGGTTGCCTATTATACGTACTTTAAAGGACCTGATGAACAGCGGCGACCGCATACAGCGTATCGAAGCTATACTATCGGGCACTATCTCTTTTATATTTAATAATTTTAAAGGGGAAGCCAATTTTCATGATACTGTAAAGCTGGCGCAGGTAAAAGGTTATACCGAACCCGATCCGCGTGATGATTTGCGCGGTACCGACTTTATGCGCAAGATATTGATACTGGCGCGCGACAGCGGTTATGCGCTGGAGGCAAGTGATATACAAATAGCTAATATTTTACCGCAAGCCTGTCTTGATGCGGTTACCGTTGATGATTTTTACATGGCGCTAAAAGCGGAAGATGCCTATTTCACTAACCTGAAAAATAAGGCCGAAACGGAAGGCAAAGTTTTAAGGTATATAGGTC
>JABDBT010000144.1 GCA_013288465.1 Bacteroidota bacterium
TGGCTACTTGGGGGCTTTGCCTTCAACATTGGCGGCGATGCCATTCACATCATCCTTGTGATAGCAGTGATTCTATTAATATTGAACCTTTTAAGCGGGCGTGAGGGAAGGTTCGGGCACAGGTGGTGGTAATGGATCAAAACTAAACTATGATCCATAATAGGAGGCACCTATGGAGCCTCATTTATTGCTTATAAATTCCTATAAACACGTAGCTCCGCCGGAGCTTAAAATAACGATACAATAAAATGATCTTAATACAAGACACGATTTTAAATAGAAAGGGACTCCGGAGGAGTCGCGTGTTTATAGGCAAACATTAAAAAATATTTCGGGCTCCGTAGGCGCCTCCTATAATGAAGTCGTAGAAATACCTCCGAAAGCTATGTCCTTTTGCTTTGAACACCTAAACGGGCATTACCATACAAAAAAACGTAGCAAACAAAAATGGCTGTCACTTAATTGGTGACAGCCATTTTTGTTTATGTTAACCTGTTAAAATCAGCTGTTAAAAATTATAAATTCGGACGGGCCTAATCTCTAATCTCCAACCTCTAATCTCTCTATCTCAAATCCTTCTTGCCAAAGTCAACAATAACCGGTGTGGCAATACAAATTGATGAGTAGGTACCAAAACATACCCCGATCAACAACGCGAACGAGAAGCCTCTTAGCACGTCGCCACCGAATATGAACAATACAATTAACACGAACAATACGGTTAAAGCGGTAATAATGGTACGGCTTAAGGTATTGTTGATCGCGTTGTTAATTACTTCTTTCGGATCATCAGTTTTAGCATGGTGCAGTTCAAGGAACTCGCGGATACGGTCAAATACAACCACCGTATCATTAATTGAATAACCAATAACCGTTAATATGGCCGCTATAAATGCCTGGTCAATTTGAAGGAATGGTAAAGCCTTAAATAGCGAGAAGAACGACAATACCATCAATGCATCATGCGCGGTAGCAACCATCGCACCTAAGCTAAATTGCCATTTACGGAAACGGATAAGGATGTACGCAGATATAATTAATATAGCGAACAAAACGGTCCAAACAGCCGATTGCTTAAGGCCGGCAGCTATAGTCGCCTCCACTTTTTGGAAGGTGATTATGTCTTTTTTGGCCATTTGCGTTACCGCCTTTTGATTCAGCGCTGTTATCAATTCATTTTCAACCTTGTTATCGGTATTTACAGTGTTATCATCAATCAGGTAATCGGTAGTGATATCAAATTTATCACCTAATGTTTTAACCTCGGTACCACTTACAAATACTTTACTAATGGCGTCACGAACGTCTTCGGTTGTTACGTTTTTATTTTGAAATTTTACGATGTATGAACGGCCGCCCTTGAAATCAACACCATAATTAAAGCCTTGTGTAGCCATTGATATAATACCGGCCAATATAAATACGCCAGAGAATATGTAAAACTTAAAACGGTTTTTAACAAAGCCGTAATGCGCGTTTTTAAAGGTATGTGAGCTCCATGGGTTTGAGAATTTGATATCCCAGCCTTTTTCTATCATCCACTCAAATATCAACCTCGAAATTAACAGCGAACAGAATAATGAAGTAACAATACCTATCATTAAAGTAACCGCGAAGCCCTGTATTGGGCCGCTACCAAAAATGAATAATATTAAACCTGTAAGGAAGGTACTGATGTTTGAATCGAGGATAGAGGATAGCGCGTGTTTAAAACCATCGCTAACCGCAATGCGCATTGATTTGCCCAAAGCCAGTTCCTCACGAATACGTTCATAGATCAATACGTTGGCATCAACCGCTATACCCAGCGTAAGCACTATACCGGCAATACCCGGTAATGTTAATACGGCGCGTAAGCTGGTTAACACCCCCATCAGGAAGAATATGTTGATAATAACAGCAACAACAGCTACTGTACCTGCACGGTTATAATAAGCAACCATGAAAATCAATACAACCACTAAACCCATTAAACATGACATTAAGCCATCATTAATTGATTGTTGGCCTAATGTTGGGCCAACTACGTCGGTACCAACTATAATGGCAGGTACAGTTAAGCGGCCGGCCTTTAATACGTTGGCTAAATCTTTGGTGTCATCAACTTTGAAATTTCCTGAAATTGACGATACGCCGCCTGATATTTCATTCTGTACCTGCGGTGCCGAGTAAACATTATTATCTAAAACAATCGCAATGTATTTTTTATTGGTACCTGATGCCGCTTCGGCAGTAATGGCACGCCATCTTTGGGCACCTTGCGAATTCATGTTCATAATAACCTCTGGGTTTCCCTTTTGGTCATTGTCCGCATGTGCATCATTGATCACATCACCTATAAGTACCGGCCCGTTTTCGGCACCTGCTAATTTCATAGCGTATAACTCAAAAACTTTGGTTTTCTCCCTTGGTTTTACCGACCAAAAGAACCTCATGTTTTGAGGGATGATAGACTTAACATCAGCACTATGCAAGTAGCTGTCGATCTTAGCGGTATCTTTTTGAGCGGCCAAACCAACAACAGGGCCCGGCGCTAATTGCTGCTGGTTGTTTTGGTCAGTATAAATATATGGCGCCAATAAAGAAGATAGCGGGTGTTGCGAAGCTAATAATGATTTATTATTTAAGGATGTTGAATCTTTAGAAGCGTTTTTCTGTACTTTATTTAATAAAGATAAGCCACCTTTTGCAGCAGTTGTGTCTTTTTTAACAGCAGTAGCAGCAGTTTTTGATGAATCTTTGGTTGTTTCTTTAGATTTAGCGCCAAGCAGTTTATCAATACTGCTTAATACAGGGTAAACTTCCTGGTTTTCGTAAGTTTTATAAAACTCCAGTTTGGCTGTGCCTTGTAAAAGTTTACGTACACGGTCAGGGTCCGTAACGCCCGGCAGATCGATCAAAATACGGTTGGTGCTTGTTTGCAGCTGAATGTTTGGCTGTGTTACGCCAAACTGGTCAATACGGGTATTTAAAACCGTAAATGATTGTTTTACAGCAGCTGCAGCTTCGTCTTTCAACCAGGTTTCCACCTCGGCATTAGTCGAATTAAATTTTAAACGCTGGTTATCCTTAGTCGCAAAAATAGCGGCTAATTTCCCATTCGGGTTAAGCTGCTCGTAATGATTAACAAACAGCGTAATATAATCTGACTGGCTACCCTTTTTAACTTCGGCGTTTGCGGCAGCCAGGGCCTGGTTAAAAACCGGGTCGATGTTATTGCCCGACAATGTTTTTACCAGTTCAACCAGCGAGATCTGCATAGTTACGTTCATGCCGCCTTTCAAATCGAGCCCTAAAGCAAGCTCCCTGTCGCGGCAGTATTGATAAGTATGGCCCAGTACCGGGTAGGCCGGCAGTTCGGCTACCGAATCCAGATAAACCCTTTCTTTTGTAGTATCGCCTTTAGCATACGCTAAGGCTTTATTTTCAACGCTATGCGCCACCCAGGTGAACGA
>JABDBT010000145.1 GCA_013288465.1 Bacteroidota bacterium
TAGGTACTGCCGACTAATTACAAATAGAATAAACTAAAAATCAATCAATTAACATAAAAATATAAAATATTAAAATATATACAACCATGAAAAAATTTATCCTTGCAGCAGCCATCGTATTAACAACAGGAGTATTATCAGCTAACGCTAAAACTTTTGACAAAAGCGTATTAGGCACTGCCGACCTGAAAGATAAAAGCGTATTAGGTACTGCTGATTTGAAAGACAAGAGTGTATTAGGAACTGCCGATTTCTTTGACAAAAGCGTATTAGGTACTGCTGATCTATTTGATAAAAGTGTTTTAGGAACTGCTGATTTGAAAGACAAAAGCGTTTTAGGTACTGCCGACTAATTACCCGGTTAATCCATTATCAAATCAATTCAACCATAAAAAAGAGAATCATGAAAAAGATCATCATCATATTAGCCGTAATTTTAACATCAGCAGTAACTGCCTGGGCCGTTACAAACAATTCAGATAAACCGGTTAACCAAAAAGTAACTGTTGAAAAAGCAGCTAACAGCACAAATAACATTGTAGCTTCAGGCAACTTAGCAACCGCCGATTAAATATTATTTAACAACTATCAGTTTTTTACTGAGTTGTTGACCGCCAACTTGCATGGTATAAACGTATATACCGGGCGCAAGGCCAACTAAGCTGGCGTTTACCTGTTGGTAACCTGCATTTTGATAAGCATCAAACAGGTTTTTAACTAATTGACCATTAATACTATATAATTTAATTTGTACCCTACCGGCTTGCGATAAGCTAAAACCAATGGTAGTATAATTATTTGATGGGTTTGGATAATTTTGGTTCAGCCCAACAATCAGCAATTTATCTTCAATTGCCTTATTTATCGCATCAAACCAAACATAGGCTATTAATTTATACCCGGCATCGTTAGGATGCACATAATCCTGGTATAAACTAAAATCCCTGCCAATAGCCTGGTTTATATCAGCAATATAAATTTTGTACTGAACAGCTAAGTTTTTATAGATCGTATTGAGCTGCCTGATGTATAAGTTAACCGTTTTATAATATTGGTTATTTTGATCATTTAAAAACTGTATTGTGCCAATTATAGGTATTAAATTATTTTTTAATGACGTTTCAATATAATACTTCATATTGGCCTCGGTTGTACTTATCTTACCTATTTTATTAGCTAAGTTTAAAGCATCATCCGCTCCCATCAATATAAGTACGAAACCGGTGCGCCCCGCTATTGCGCCCGGAAACCGCACCAATCCCTGAGTTGTAGTTTCGCCAAAAACCCCATTATTGGTAACGGTAACCTTTATACCCGGATAGCAGGCCAAAATATCCTGTTGTAAATACCCCTGGAACGAAAAGCCTCCCACTCCCTGCACCGTACTTGCGCCAAAGGTGGTTACATTGATGCTATCCTTACTATAAAATTTTGAAGCAGCACTACAACTGGGGGTTTGAGCGTACCCGCATAAAGCAATAAATGAAAGAAAAATCAGGGGGCAAATTATCTTAAAACACCGATAATTTATTTTACTCTTTTGCAAAACTCAACATACTATGTTGACAAAGATAGTTAATTAGTGTTTAGTTAATTGGAGATTAGTTAATTAGGTAGCAGGCTGTAGATTTGTCAACTTTTTAAAAGTTGACAAATCTTTGAAACTACAAAGTACGCCTAACCTCCAAATGCCTAATCAACTAAACACTAATCTCCAATTAACTAATCTCTAATACCTAATTAACTATATTTGCCCCAAATTGATCACTATGCAGCACATAAAGTATTATATAGAACAAAACAAACAGCGTTTATTAGATGAATTGTTTGACCTACTTCGTTTCCCGTCAGTTAGCGCCGACCCAAAATACAAGGCGGATGTGCTAAAAACTGCCGACTATGTAGCCGACAAATTAAAAAATGCCGGTGCCGACAAAGTAGAAGTATGCCAAACTGCCGGCTACCCTATAGTTTACGGCGAAAAGATAATTGACGCGGCCAAACCCACCGTATTGGTTTATGGCCATTATGATGTGCAACCGCCAGATCCGCTTGAATTATGGAAAACCCCGCCATTTGAACCTACTATACGCGATGGTAAAATATACGCACGTGGCGCATGTGATGATAAAGGGCAGTTTTATATGCATGTAAAAGCTTTTGAGCTGATGATGCAAACAGATACCTTGCCTTGCAATATTAAATTCATGATCGAGGGCGAGGAAGAAGTGGGCTCATCCAACCTGGCCATTTTTGTAAAAGCAAACAAAGAAAGGTTAAAAGCTGATGTAGTGTTAATATCCGATACATCGATGATCAGCATGGAACATCCTTCGTTAGAAACCGGCCTGCGGGGCTTATCATACCTTGAAGTTGAAGTAACCGGCCCTAATCGCGACTTGCACTCGGGTGTTTACGGTGGCGCGGTAGCTAACCCGGCAACCATATTGGCTAAAATGATAGCCTCGTTACATGACGAAAATAACCATATCACCATACCGGGTTTTTATGACGATGTATTGCCGCTAACTGCCGACGAACGCAAAGAGCTAAACGCAGCGCCTTATAATGAGGCCGAATATAAAAAAGACCTTGATGTTGCCGAACTATGGGGCGAAAAAGGCTATACCACATTTGAACGTACCGGCACACGCCCTACATTAGAACTAAACGGCATTTGGGGCGGCTATATTGGCGAAGGCGCTAAAACGGTATTACCATCAAAAGCCAATGCAAAAATATCCATGCGTTTAGTGCCAAACCAGGGCGCCGATAAGATAACCAAACTATTTACTAATCATTTTTTAAAGATAGCGCCCGCATCGGTAAAAGTAAAAGTTACCCCGCACCATGGCGGCGAGCCTGCGGTAACGCCAACAGACAGTATTGCCTACAAAGCAGCACAAAAAGCCATAACCGAATCATTCGGCGTAGCGCCAATTCCTACCCGTGGCGGCGGCAGCATACCTATTGTTGCTTTATTTGAAGCAGAATTGGGGCTTAAAACCGTGTTAATGGGCTTCGGTTTAGACAGCGATGCACTGCATTCGCCTAACGAGAAGTATGATATATTTAACTATTATAAGGGTATTGAAACTATCCCGTTGTTCCATAAATATTTTGCAGAACTAAGTTCGAAAGATTAGTTATTGAAGATTAAAGATTAGGTACTACTGGTGTGGCAAAGTAAAACCTAATCTTTAATTAACCAATCACTAATCTTAAACACTAAATTTTTCACATTTGGATAGAAAGGACTCATCCGCATCCGCCCCAATGCCCGGCGCGTCATCGATATTTAAAAAATAGCCGTTATAAGTAACACCGCCAACGCATGGATCTTCCAGGTGGCCAAGCATACAAGTATCCATATCATAAAACTTAATGTTGGGGCTGGCATATACAAAATGAAGTTTGGCGC
>JABDBT010000146.1 GCA_013288465.1 Bacteroidota bacterium
AATATATATTACCATTGACGGGGCCATGTCTTCGTTTAAGGTAAGGAGATATTAATGGTGGTGAGTAGTGAATGGTGAGCGGTGAAAGGTTATTCGCTGCTTACTATTCAACTCTTATCATATAAGTCTTAGCCAGGCGCTCGTACCAGGTTTGTTTACGTTCGCTAAAAAAGATGGTTAAAAAGGGCAATCCATAAAACATAAAGGATAATAACGCACCCAGGTTGCGCAATAAAGCTTTTACCAGGTTAATTCTCCGGCCATCTTCATCCACTACTTTCAGGCTGCACATTCTTTTACCAATACTACCGCGAGAATCTGTTGCCTCAAACAATGAGTGATACACTAAAAATAGAACACAAAAACTCATTTCAACTATATACATAGTCCTTTCGGGGAGCATAGTTAAGGTTGGCTTAGCAGGTAAGGTTACCCACCCGGCTTGCAGATCGATCAATACGGCTATTGCCGAAACTATCATATAATCGACAAAAAAAGCTAAGGTGCGCCAGCCAAAACCAGCCAGGTTATCTTCAGTAGGGAAATAATAACCCTGTGCTTCAAAATATTCGCTAAACGCAGGCACGTATGATGCGTTTTGCCAGGTTTCGGCATCGGGCATTAATACCTGGGTATCAATTTCAAGCCCCCGCTCTATCAACTCGTCATAACTGAAAGGGCCGGTTTTTTCGCCATTTTCCAAAACATAATACTCTTCGTTCATAGTCGCCATAAAATACTTGCGAAAGTTAGCTAATTGGAACGGGAAATTAGCTTATTCAATTACGGGTTAGGGAAAACGCTTAAAATAATTCGTTTTTGTTTTATATAAGGACCCGTACAAATTCATCCTGATAGCTATCGGGATACGAGGCTCCTGTGGAGCCAACAAAACACTTTTACATTGTCTATAAACACGCGACCCCTCTGGGGTCCAGTTATTGAACTCCAGCGGAGTTCCGTGTTTATAGACAAAACCCAAACGACCAAACAGGCTCCGGAGATGCCTCCCCTTACGGTTTAAGCTATTTTTAATCCGTTTACCTTAATCTACCGTTACCCGTTATTAAGCAAATAAGCTTTAAACCCTTCAAAATCCTTGCCCAACTTAGCGGCATGTTTAGTTTTTGATTCGAGTGCTTTTACTTGTTGGGGCACAACTATTTGATCAGCAATTTTATCCGGGAAAACATCCGGAAACTTACACGGATGCGCCGTAGAAAGGAAAATACCCGTAGCGCCTGTATGGTGGTCTTGCTGCCAATCTTTTAATGCCTGTAGGGCAATGGCAGTATGCGGACAAACTACGTATTTGTAAGCATCATAAACCCATTCAACCGCCTGCAATGTTTGCTCATCATCATAACTATACCCGGTTACCAACGCTTTAAACTGATCCATATCATCTTTAAACAGATCGGCTATGCGCACCCAGTTGCTTGGGTCGCCAACATCCATAGCGTTTGAGAGGGTGGCAACAGAGGGTTTGGGTTGATAAATACCGGTCTTTAAAAATTCCGGCACGGTATCGTTCGCGTTGGTAGCTGCGATGAAATGCGCTACGGGCAGCCCCATTTTCCAGGCTAAAAGCCCGGCGCCCAAATTGCCGAAGTTGCCGCTCGGCACCGAAAATACAATTTTACTTTTCCCCTCTTTGAGTGCCTGCGCATAGGCATTAAAATAATAAAACGTTTGTGGTATTAACCGGGCAATATTGATAGAATTGGCCGATGTTAACCGGAATTTCTTATTCAGCTCTGCATCAGTAAACGCCTGTTTTACTAAGGCCTGGCAGTCGTCAAAAGTACCGTCAACCTCAATAGCGCGTATGTTTTGCCCGTTGGTGGTTAACTGCAACTCCTGTATATTACTTACTTTACCTTTAGGATACAATATAGTAACACGGGTATTTGGCACACCTAAAAACCCTAAGGCTACCGCGCCGCCGGTATCGCCCGAAGTGGCTACCAACACATCCAGTTGCTTTTCGCCTTCTTCTAAAAAATAGCTCATTACCCGGCTCATAAAACGCGCGCCAAAATCTTTAAACGCTAATGACGGACCGTGAAAAAGCTCCAGCACATACACGCTTTCTTCCAGTTCAACAATGGGCGCGTAAAAGTTGATGGCATCGTTAATGATGGCTTTCAGGTCATCCTCGGGGATATCATTACCCAATAAGTTTTTAGCCACATGAAACGCGATCTCGGGCAGCGTATAACCGTCAAGGTTGTTTATAAATTTATCATCCAGCCGCAGAATTTCTACCGGCATATATAAACCCTTATCCTGCGGCATACTGTTAAAAACAGCTTCTTTGAAGCTTACTCTTGTAGATGAGTTGTTGGTACTGTATAGTTTCATTTTTTTGATTTCGGATTTATTTTTCTAAGAGCGTCCTTGCGAGGAACGAAGCAATCTCTGCATTGTCTGAACCATGATTCGCAGGATTAGAAGATTATCTTGATTTGTTGCTTAGTATCATGGCAATCCTTTAATCCTACGAATCATGGTTCAGACAACCTACCCTATCACCCTCGGCCCTTTATCATTAATGGGCGACACATAGCTGTTTGAGCCTATCTTTATCCCGGTTAAATGCTGTTGCAGCCTTTGCGTAATAAGCTTTGCGGTTTCTTCATCGCGGGTAAATGCAAATACCGACGGGCCCGAGCCGGAAATGCCAAAGCTTACCGCGCCCATATTCATAGCAATTTCGCGCATGAGGTAAAAATCGGGTATCAGCATGGACCGTACCGGTTCAACCAAAATGTCCTGCATACTGCGGCCTATCAGGTCAATATCCTGCATAAACAAACCGCTCACCAGCCCCGCTATGTTGCCCCATTGGGTTACCGCGTCTTTCATTAAAATTTTATTGCGGATGATTTGCCTGGCCTCGCGGGTTGGCACGTCAACATCCGGGAAAACAATAGCGCAGTATAACCCCGCAGGGTGTGGCAACCGAATTACATCGAGCGGCTCATAGCTGCGTATCAACACAAAGCCGCCAAACAAGGCAGGCGCAACATTGTCCGCATGGCCATGCCCGCAGGCCAATTCTTCGCCTTTCATGGCAAAGGGCAGCAGGTTAATAGGATCGGCATCATCGCCCAACAAAGTTTTGGCCGCAAATAACCCGGCCACCGTGCTTGCCGAACTTGAGCCAAGGCCACTACCGATAGGCATTTTTTTATGCAACTCAATATCCAGCCCCAGGTCTGTACGGCCAATGCTTTCTAAATAATGCTTTACACTTACGCTCACCGTATTTTTAGCAGGATCAAGCGGTAAACGACCATTATCACCTGTGATTTTGCTGATGGTAATGCCCGGCTTATTGGTAACCCGCATAATAACCTCATCGCCCGGCTCATTAACGGCAAAGCCTAAAACGTCAAACCCGCACACCAC
>JABDBT010000147.1 GCA_013288465.1 Bacteroidota bacterium
CCTCTTTCGACCATATCAGGCAGCAAAAAATACAGCATTTAATAGTAGATATCCGCAAAAACGGCGGAGGGGCGGAAGGCTTTGAAGACTATTTGCTTTCGTTTATGATAGATAAGGACTATATAAAATATAAATACGTGCAGGCACCGGCCTTTAGCTTTTCGTTTTATCAATACACTAATTATCAAAGTAAGTGGCCCCGCCTGGAGAGGAACCTGAAAAGGGAGAATTATCTTGAAAAGGACGGGAGGATATTGAGAAAACCGGGGGTGTTGCCGCACGAAAAACCACAGGCCGATCCCTACAAAGGTGAAATTTTTGTAATGATAAGCGGGCTTACTTATTCGGGCGGATCGGAGTTTGCGGCGTTGATGCGGAACCATACCAATGCTGTTTTTATAGGTGAAGAGACTGGCGGCGGTTATTACGGGAACACCAGCGGTAATCAAATCACACTTAGGCTGCCGAACTCGAAATTAGAAATAGGTATCCCCCTCCTTAAATTTGTTTTGGATACACCAAAGAGCGATGTTCCTTTTGGGCACGGGGTACCGGCGGACTACCAGTTACAGCCAACGATAATGCAATTTTTAAATGGGGATGACGCAGGACTGGAATTTGCGAAGCAACGCATTAACAGTGCTAAATAATACAAATAGTGGTATCCATGTGGTTTAGGTCAATAGGTTTATATAGCGTCTTTGAGCCTGCAATTATAAAATTTATAGTCAGCTCATTATCGGTTCTTATTGGCTTATATCAGCTCACGTTGAACTTTTTAAAAACAAAAAGCCAGCAAAATTTATTGCTGGCTTAACCGATATTTCAATGAAAAACCTACTTCTTAAGGTATTGAAGCAGGTTTCCAAATCAATATCCAATTCGGAAGCCCTCCGCAAATCAGCCTCAAACGAGTTCGAGTTTTGTATCGTCGGGACCACTCTATTAGTAAAAAGCCTTCAGATCGAAATCTGAAGGCTTTTTGCGTTTGGGATGCCCGGGACTATATATTACTTTGAATTTCCATAGGCCATTACTCCATCAATGATTTTTTCGGCGATGGCATGTCGGCTATGTGGATCTAACACATAATTGACGTCGTTTTGATTGGTGATATATCCCATTTCAATTAGTATAGCAGGGGCATTGGTATGACTCAACGTGTACAAATTTTGTTGCGTTTCGAGCACAATTTTATGTTCTTGATTTACCCCTTTAAGTTGCTGCAATGACATTTTTACATTGGCCGCTAATTTTTCGGAGCGTGGATAAACCGGATTTTTTTTGCTCACAAGTATCGACATCCCATTACGCTGTTTATCCAATAAGCCTAAGCCGGTACTATTCATGTGAATAGATATAAAAGCATCTGCGTTATTAACAACCCTATGATACATATCTAACGACTGGTCGTCTGAGCGTGTCAGGATAGTTTTTATACCCCTTTGCTCGGCTACTGATTTTATTTGCTTTACCAATAATAAGGTCAGGTCTTTTTCATAGCGCCCGCCAATACCATGCGACCCCGAGTCTTGGCCGCCGTGCCCGGCATCCAGCACTAAAACGAATTCCTTTTTGATGGATGTTGCGCTGTAAGCCCGTTCAATTGAGAACCAGTACCCCGTTGCAAGCAACACCGGCAAGATTAGTGCGTAGCACCACTTTTTATAACCTGATGAACGTGGCTTGAACAGCATGGTTATCCTGGCTTTTAAGGTATAGGCGCTGAACTGGTTAGTGAGGTTTATTGCGGGCCGTGCCGATAACCTTAACAATAACGATGCATATTGCTTCGGGTCGAATATCTTTTTCACGGCGTGGTCAACTTCGTATTCATGCACCTCTTTTAAGGCTTTGGCAATAAGATAAATAAAAGGGTTGAACCAGAAAAAGACTTTTACCATTTCAATAAAAAGATTATCAGCCGAGTGCAGCAACCGGGCATGTGCTTTTTCATGTGTAAGAACTTGTTCCACTTCTAAGCGGTCCGCGTTTTTTGAATGCAGAAAAATGATGTTGAAGAATGACGAATTGTTTGCATTTTGATTTTCAACAACCCGGTTATTGCCCACCATAACTCCGCCCGATCTTGCTTGTTTAACTATTTTAAAAATGCTGTAAAACAGTTTGGCAAGCATAACTAAACAAACTATGCCATAAGCAAAGCCGGCTATTTGCATCCAGTTAAAATAAAATTGTTGTTTTGCGGCCGGAAGCAGGTTCTCCGTTTCAATACTCCCGCTGTGCACCGGTACAACAATATGCTGATTGATATGCTGAACAGCCAACGGCTCAGACACCTTTATATGTATATGTAACGCCGGGATAATAAGACTTGCCGCTACAATAAGCAGCAGGTAAAACCGGTTTGCAGAGAAAAAGGTTAACCTTTTAAATATTAAAAGGTACGGCAGGTAACATAATGCCATGCATAAACTTGCGTTGCGGAGATAGTTTAAAATGTCCATAATTATTGTTTATTAATGATTTTTTGAATCTCGTTAATATCCTTTTCCGATAACGTTTCTTCGGTCACCATAAATGATAAAAGCGACTGTGCCGACCCATCAAAGTAATTAGCCAATAGTTTTGAAAATGATTGTTTGCCATAAGCCGCTTTGGTGACTATCGGAAAATATTGATAGGTATTGCCATAGGCATTAAACCCTATATACCCCTTTTTAACTAAAATGCGTACCACGGACGAAATTGTATTGTAGGGTGGCTTGGGTTCGTCTGGCAGTTTGTCAATAATATCTTTTATAAAAGCAGATTTTACCTCCCAAAAAACATGCATAATTCGCTCTTCGGTTTTTGTTAACTCTTCCATATTCAAATATGTAACTTATTTTTCAGTTATGCAACTTAAAAGTAAGTTTATTAATTTATTTTTCAGTTGGGAATTTTTGGAGGGTATTGTCTTAAAATATATAGCGTCGCAAAAAGAGCCTATTATCAACCCCGCCGCACAATGCAAATCACCCATAAAAGAGTTCGAGTTCTGTAGTTTAAAGTGATAGGATTTAATGCCCACAGCAAAAACGCCTTAAAACTTAGCCAGTAAGGCCGCAACAAGTTCTTCGTCAACTTTTAAACCCGCTTTTATAAAGTCTTCAGGTTGAATTTTAGCAATTACCGGGGTAATTTCCCGAAGTTTTTTTACCGCGTTTTTGTCTATCTCAATAAGCGATAGGTAAAGCATATATGCTTTAAGATAATTTGGGCTTTTCCCGAACATTATTGCACAAAACGTATAGTCTTTAGTTTCGCGTTCGGTAATAATTTTAGAAAAGTATGTCGCCATGCCTTCTTCCAGATAGTTCACTTCATTTCCATTTACCTGCTCAACCGGCGAAATGAGATGTACAACTT
>JABDBT010000148.1 GCA_013288465.1 Bacteroidota bacterium
TCAACGCACCATCCAATTATCAGCTAATGAAGGGGCAGGTCATTTACACGGTGGATTTGAAGGTTTTAATAAAAAGGTATGGAATGTCGGTGCTTTTATTCGGGATGATAACCGGGTTGGGGTTGAATTTAATTACCTCAGCAAAGATGGAGAAGAGGGTTACCCCGGTAACCTGCAAGTGAAGGTAACCTACCTTTTAAATGACCGTAATCAGTTGCTCATAAAATATGAGGCACAAACAGATCAGGATACTCCCATAAATTTAACTAATCATTCTTATTTTAATTTGACAGGTTTTGAAACTCCTGATATTTTAGGGCATAACTTGCATATTAATGCCCACTATTACACCGAAAACCAGGATGATTTACCTACCGGAAATATTTTACCGTTAGCAGGAAGCCAGCTTGATTTTTTTACCCGCAAAAAAATTGGGGATGATCCTGATAGGTTCCATTTGCAAAATGGATACAACCAAAACTATATTTTAAATCAGCAATTACCGGGCGAAATGGTGTTTGCGGCTAAGTTGGATGACCCGGAATCAGGAAGAGCGTTATCGATATACACTGACCAGCCCGGCCTGCAGCTCTATACCGCCAATATATGGGATGGGAGCATTTTAGGATCACAAGGTAAATATTACCAACGGTATGGAGCAGTCGCGTTAGAAACGCAAAATTTCCCGGATAGCCCCAACCACCCCAATTTTCCCGATTCAATTTTAAAACCTGGTGACCAATATAAAACAAGTACGCTTTATCAATTTGATATTAAAATCAACAACAAAGCATGATCAAATCCTCTTACAATAAATTTTATATACTTGGCATTTCCCTGATCTCGGCCCTCGGTGGTTATCTTTTTGGTTTTGACTTTGCTGTAATTTCGGGGGCGCTTCCTTTTCTTCAAAAACAATTCGCGCTAAATGCCTATTGGGAGGGATTAGCTACAGGTTGTTTGGCTTTAGGTGCGATAGCCGGCTGCCTGGTTGCCGGAAAAATTTCAGATAAATATGGCCGAAGGCCGGGTTTGATGCTGGCTGCCAGCCTGTTTGCCTTATCATCACTGGCAATGGCGCTTTCGCCAAACAGGGATATTTTCATTTTCGCCCGGTTTGCCGCAGGTATTGGCGTGGGGATGGCCTCTATGCTGTCACCGATGTATATTGCCGAAATATCACCTGCACATTTGCGGGGGCGCATGGTAGCGGTTAACCAGCTTACCATTGTGTTAGGCATATTAATCACCAACCTGGTCAACTACACCTTACGAAATACGGGTGATGACGCCTGGCGGTGGATGTTTAGCCTGGGTATTATTCCTTCGGGCCTGTTTTTGTTAGGCGCTTATTTTTTACCCGAAAGCCCGAGGTGGCTTATCAAAAATGGCAATGAAGCCGGGGCGAAAGTAATATTACACAAAATAGGCGGTGATGACTTTGTAAACGAGTCAATTGATCATATCCGAAAATCATTGCAGGGAGTAACCCGGTCAAATTATGCAGATGCTTTTAAAAAGGCCGTATTTCCTGCGGTATTGGTTGGGATAGGGTTGGCGGTTTTTCAGCAATTATGCGGTATAAATACCGTGTTCAATTACGCGCCAAAGATATTTGAACGCATTGGCGCAACCAAAGACGACCAGTTATTACAAACCGTTTTTATTGGCGGGGTAAATTTGGTTTTTACCCTTTTGGCGATGTCGCTGGTAGATAAACTTGGGCGCAAACCTTTGATGTTAATAGGTGCCGGGGGATTAGCTGTGCTGTATATTATTGTTGTGCAAATGCTAGCGTCGGGTTCGGCAAATGTATCATGGGTTTTATTAGCAGCCATCGGCACTTACGCCATGTCAATAGCACCGGTAACCTGGGTGTTGATCTCCGAAATTTTTCCAACTAAAGTGCGTGGCGCGGCAATTTCTATAGCTGTTATCAGTTTATGGGGGGCCTATTTTATTCTTGTATTTACTTTTCCCGTTTTATTTGAAAAGTTTAAAGAAAATACTTTTTATATATACGCCGCAATATGCACTCTTGGGTTTTTATTCATCTGGTATAAAGTGAAAGAAACCAAAGGCCAAACGCTGGAAGAAGTAGAGCTAACTATGTTAGGGCACTAATTTTAACGCGGTTAGTGATTGAATAAATAATTCAAAGAACGATCCTTTTCAACCCGTAAAAAATGGGGAAAATTCAGTTTTATTTTTTTTGTATTTTTTGTTAAAAAATCAGGCGAAAAACGCCAGCGGAAACGTCGCAGAATAACGGTTTACTATTAAAGATACAAAAAAATACCCACTATTCAAAATGCCTTGTTCATATAGCTTATTATAGCTAAAATTCAGCTGGTACTTAAGCAAAACATCACGAAAATAGCGCCTTAAACCGTGCCGGTTATCCAATCAAAAACAATTTTGCACGGCGTTAAAACATCATTTTAATACTGCCTCATGTTGCCTAAGGCGCACTTCAAGTTGCCTTAAAATACTATAACCACACCTGCTGTGCATGCTTAACCGCCTCGAGTCACTATTGATTGTCGAGCACATAATTTTAATTATTTATCATGCTGAATTTGCAATTGCTGCATTAACTATTTGCTTGGGCATGGAAATCGCACTTAAGGTTTTTAAGCACGTTGCAGATGGTTTTAGTTCAAAAATATATAAAGCGAGGGACTTGTGCGATACCTTCCCCTAAATTTAGGGGAAGGAGGAGGATGGGGTAAAAGAGGCGGCAGGTTCTAAAAGCGATTTCCCTATTTGTTTGGAGACTGATAACCGCTAATAAAGTAAAATTGTCCATCTTTTACCAAATATAATCCATTGCGGTATATTGTTTTTACCAATACATTTACACTATGAGCAGAAAATCAGGGTTATAGGGCGAAAAGATATAACAGATCAAACAACCTAACTTTGATAAATTATTCAAATGTTTATTTAAACCAATTATTTAAAAAGTAAGCAACCAACTTGCTTTATTCTATTGGTAAATAAATGTATAAGAGTTTTTTTGCTGTAAAAAATATTATAAGATCAAAAATCGCCCATTAAACCTGGGCGATCAATTATAAACTAAATAAATACCAATTACCTGCAATTTAAAAAGCACTCAGCTATGAGGGTTATTAAAAGGTATGTAATTAAATTTTTCAGAATATGCAATCAGAGATAATTACCACAAACACCGGCTTTAGTCTCCGTTTAGTGTCTTCAGTTTTTTAATATTATGGCCATTTATAAGGATTTAAGCGATAATGATTTAGCAGGTTTATTAAAATCGGGTGATGAACGCGCTTATGTGGAGATCTATGAAAGGTACTGGGGCAAGCTTTATACTTTAGCCAGGA
>JABDBT010000149.1 GCA_013288465.1 Bacteroidota bacterium
GGTGCCGCCTGCAAACCAATGGCACGGCCATTTTTAACGGTGTTATTAAACCCAGCGAAGTTTTTGACCTTACTATTTGTAACCCGCCCTTTCATGGATCGTTAAAAGAGGCCATGGCCGGCACCATAAAAAAATGGGAGAACCTGGATAGCGCTAATCAACAAAAAGCGCTGTTGAACTTTGGCGGTAAAAACAATGAGCTTTGGTGTGTTGGGGGCGAGGCCGCGTTTATCAGCCACATGGTCCATCAAAGTATTTCAATAGCCAGGCAATGTTTATGGTTCACAACCCTGGTATCAAAAAAGGATAACCTTGATAGCATTTACAAAGCATTGAAAAGAGCAGGGGCAGCCGACGTGAAAGCCATTAATATGGCGCAGGGGCAAAAAGTAAGCCGCATTGTTGCCTGGACGTTTTTAAACGAAGCTGAGCAACTCAATTGGAAAAACGAACGTTGGGATAAAGGTTAAGCGGTGCTGTTGACTGGTGTTTCAAAAGGTCGGGATGATACTTTTTGTTGGATTTTTTATAACTTTATTTTATGATAACACCTAACACTTCAAGATGAAGTACACTATTTATTATATATACGCAGCTGTAATGTGCGTTTTGATATTATATTTAGCTAAGCCTATATTTAGCACTCAAAAGCATCCATTTTTCATATGGTTCTTTCCTTTGGTCTTGTTATTTTCTCTATCAGTAAAATATATGGTAAAAATTAAATACAGGGATACGATGGATTATCTTTATGCTATTCCTTTGTCATGAGCTTAATATTAAGAAACGTTTTTAACTAAAAGCCTTCAGTTTTTGGACTAAAAGAGCTCCGTCGAAGACTATGCGGGCAAAGGCCTTTACGCACATGCTTCGATGGGGCTCAGCATGACACCCTTTTTAAATAGAATAAAGAAATAAATGTACAACGATATACTAAAATATTTACCCTATAAATCCTCTTTTCTTTTTGCAGATAATGATATCAACCAAATTGGCCGAGTTGATCTTTAAATCCTTTATCAGGTCGGTATTTTCATTTATCCCGTTCAGCATTTCCTTGTCTTCCGTGTACGGGGCTAGTACCTTCTTTAACTCACTTAAAATAGTAGTTCTATCCATTAATTATTATATTTTGAAATTATTAAGCAGGAATTAACGTCGCCAAAACCAAAATTAGCTTTAGCCACTACGTTAATCTCTCTATCTACCTTTGTTACAGGCAAATTGTTTGCACCTGTTAACGCTAAAATTTCCGGGTTCGGATCTTCGAGGTTAATATTTGCGTGGGCAAAGTTATGTTTTATTTGCAATACCGCGGCAACAGCCTCAATTGACCCTGCCGCACTGAGGCAATGGCCTATCATTGATTTGAGCGAATTCACCAGCGGGAAATTATCTCCTTTACGTTTTAAGGCATCTGTCCAGTTTTGAATTTCCAGTTTATCAGCAATCGTAGCCGTTAAATGGCCGCTCACCAGGTCGATATCTGCCGCGCTTATGCCGGCATCCGCAATAGATTCTTGAATACACCTGATAACCCCCGCCGAGCTTGGCGCGGTCATAGTGCCACCGTTACGTTGCCCGCCCGAATTGGTCGATCCCCCCAAAACCTCTGCATAAATGGTAGCGCCGCGCCGTAAGGCAAAATCAAGGTCCTCCAATACAAACGCGCCCGCACCTGATCCGGGCACAAAACCACCTGCCGATAAACTCATTGGCCGCGATGCCTGCCCGGGCCGGTCATTAAACTTGCGCGATAATACCCGCATAGAATCAAACCCACCAAAAACATAACGGTCAACATATTCGCTGCTGCCTACCACCATGCGTTTAGCCATGCCATATTTAATATACTCATAGCCCATAAAAATGGCCTGCGTACCGGTAGCACATGCTGCGGAATTATTGATGATCTTATTGCCCAAGCCCAACCGGCCCGAAATATAGGCGGTTATGCCGCTGTTCATGATCTGCTCTACCACACGCGAGCCTAATTTTTTCGACTCCCTGGCATCAACACGGGTAATAGCAGTTTTTATAACATCGGTATCGGCTACGCTGCTGCCAAATACACAGCCTGTTTCCCAAAGGGTTTCTTCGCGGTAAATGGGGTTGCCCGCATCCATCCAGGCATCAAGCGCAGCTTTAATGCCATAGGCAATGCCTTTGCCTTTTAAGCCGTACAAGGATGTTTCTGTAATATAGTTGCGCAATTGATCCCACTCAAAATTGGGCTGGCCGGCTACCTGGCAGTTGAATTTCAGATCTTCATATTCGGGAATAAACTGTATGCCCGAAATGCCATTTTGTATAGCATTTAAAAAATCAGGAATACCCACACCGTTTGGAGAAACAACCCCTAAACCTGTAATAACAACACGGTTACTCATTATTATGTTCCCTTTTTATTGCCGCGTTTTTAATAATGCCCGAAAACGTTCCTTTTGCAATTAATTCCGCTGCCGTATTGTGCATTTCTATTAAACATTTTAGTTTGCCGAAGCGAAAATATTGTTTTCGGGAAGTTACGATAACTTTTTCTTCGGGCAAAACCATTTTATAAAATGACACGTCTGTTAAAGAGTCGGTATATAAATACCTAAAGCGAGCGGATGCCGGACTTATATTTCCGCCCACAAAAATCACAATTCAAAATATTACAGCGCCCCGTAAAGCGCCGGTAGCCGGTTTAACTAATTCCGTTTGGGAAAGTGATCGAATAGAGGAAGATTTTTACGCAGGCGAGGTTAAATTTAATGCGCACCTACTCTATTTCCGGTCAAAGATCGATGCCGAATTCATAGCTACGGCAGTTAGCCCTGTACCAGGTTTTGAAAATGTTTATTGGGGCGTAAAAAAAATCGATAACCCCGGGCAGGAAAATCAGTCAAGGCAAGCCCGTGAGTTTGTATTACAAAAGTTAAAGCTGTTTTTATTGACTGATGACCTAAGCATAGACAAAACCCCTGCGGGTTGCCCAATTGTATTAAAAGGCAACGAGCAGTTAACTATCCCGGTTTCATTGAGCCACCACGATCATTTTGTGGCTTATTCCTTTTTGTTAGCCCGGTAAATGTTTTGTGTTAATATCCTGCTTCGCGGGCGCACTTCTACATTCGCAAACAATTAAAGTTCTTGCAAGGCTGGTATCAGACCTGTCTTTTAAAAGCAACCGGGCTCGTGGTTAATACCAAATGGGTATTTATTAACGCGGCCATGTGAGTGATCAGAAAATTTATGGTCCCGGTAAAGCTTTTGAATGGAAATTTGACGAGCCTGCA
>JABDBT010000150.1 GCA_013288465.1 Bacteroidota bacterium
CCCGCGAAAAACCAACCCAAAAACTAACCCAAAAAATACCCACAACCCTACAAGTCGAGATCATCGAATCGGGCCCAAAACCCGCCGCCAGCGAAAAAGAGGTGATTTTTTAGCCTCGATTATCAACCCTCTTTGCGCGCAGCGAAGAGAGGGTCGCCCAGCAAAGCGTCGGCGGGGTGAGTCATTGCTCGCGAGATCATCGAATCAGGCCCGAAACCCGCCGCCAGCGAAAAAGAGGTGATCCTTACATAAAACGTATTTAGCACCCGCTATCTCAAGGTTGAAAATTTCTATTTGTTTAAAAATGAACCCGTTATCAATCCCCTCTTGAGAGGGGGCGCGTTTGGCTGAGCATCAGGAGGGGTGTGTTAACCAGCATATTCATTGGTGTGTTGACCGGCATACTCATTGGTGTATTGACCGGCATACTCACTAACACACCCTTCCACCCCGCTCAAGAGGGGAACCGCACAATCCATCCTTTTTTCACACTTTGCTATACTTATAACTTCATAACCCCTATAAATAACTCGTGCAAAAAAACACCTATCACCACACCTCATCATCGAAACCATGAGCTATGAACTATGATCCATGAAACTATCAACCATGAACCCCAATGAAGCTACTATCCTTTTCAAACAAAACTACACCTCAACCGCCCACGTAGTAATTAACCAGGGCGGCACAAACTCGGGTAAAACTTACGCTATTGAGCAGGTGCTTTTTTGCCTGGCAAGCGAAACTGCCAAACAGGTAATAACCGTTGTTGGGCAGGATATACCCAACCTTAAAGCCGGTGCCCTGCGCGATGCTACAGGTATCCACGGCAACTCGGCACAATTACAAATGCTGATTAAAAGCTATAATAAAACCGACCGTATCTTTGAATTTAATAATGGCTCTATCGTCGAGTTTAAAAGCTACGATAATGCCCAGGATGCAAAGTCGGGAAAGCGCGACTATTTATTTATAAACGAAGCCAACGGTATCGACTTTAACATATATACCGAACTGGCGCTGCGCACCAAAAGGCGGATATTTATTGACTATAACCCCAACACTTCCTTTTGGGTACATGAGCAGCTAATAGGCAAACCGGGCGTACAGCTCATCATATCCGATCATCGCCACAACCCTTATGCAGATAAGGAAACAAAAGCAAAAATTGAAAAGCTAAAGGATGAAGATATAGAGCTTTGGAAAGTATATGCCCGTGGCTTGACCGGCAAAATAACCGGCTTAATTTTAAAAAACTGGCAGTTATGCGAGGATATACCGCAAGGTGCGCGGTTGGTTGCCATTGGCCTCGATTTTGGTTTTACCAATGATGAAACAGGCTGCATAGCCGTATATAAACAAAACGGCGAATTATGGGTTAAAGAGTTGATATATGAAACCGGTTTAACCAACCCCGATATCGGGGATAAACTAATGCATGCCGAAATCAGTAAAAACACCGAAATAATAGCCGACAGCGCCGAGCCAAAATCTATTGAAGAGTTGAGCCGCCTGGGATGGCGTGTTACCGGGGCAAAAAAAGGCGCCGATAGCGTTAAAAACTCTATCGATATACTTAAACGCTATAAAATAAATATCACTCGCGGCAGCATAAACCTGCGTAAGGAGATAGCGCGCTATAAATGGAAAACCGACAGAGCAGGCAAAACGTTAAACGAGCCGGTTGACTCTTGGAACCATTTAATTGATCCTTTGCGCTATATAGCATTAAACAAATTAAAAATTAATAATTTAGCAATACCTAAATCCCGGCTCCCATACCAGGGCCGCGATTATAAGGATACGGTTGTAAACCTAATTTCTATATGATTGAAAAAGTATTAAAGACTACCGAAGGCAGGTTGCTGGTTAAAATACCAACCTATTTAAAAGAAGTTACGCTGGGACAAATGATGGAGATGCAGGAAAAGCATTACCTGAATGATATGGATGCTATAAGTATCCTGTCGGGCATACCTATGGACGAACTAAATAACGTACGTAATATTGACGATTTCCAGGTATTTGGCGATGCGGTACATTCCCTGTCGCACCAGATAAAGTATTTGTATAACAGTACCGAAATACCTTCAAAGATCACTTTTATATTGGGCGAAAAAAGCACGACTGTAAACGTTATTCATAACCTGTCTGTCGAGCCTGCCGGGGCGTTTATGGCCGCGAGCGATATTATTGCCGATGAGATAAACGAACACATTAAACAATACGGCGAAGAGCATTGGAAAGAGCATTTCACCCCATCGTTAAAAGCCTGCTGCCATGTATTGGCGCATTATTTTTATTGCAGGGCAACCGGCAATAAATACAATGAATATGCCGCCGAAGAATTTTGTGAAGAAATAAAAAAATTAAGGGTAACGGAGGCGCTGCCCATAGCCAAACATTTTTTTACCTGTTATCCAAACTTATTGAAACAGAAAACAAGCTTCTTGCAGCTGCTCCGTCAGTATTGGAGAAGAAGGCTGGTATCCATACGTTTGCGAAATTCAAATACATAAACACCGTTAATTCACTTGCCAACGGCGATATTACAAAATGGGATGAAATACTAAACATCCCTTACGACCGTGTGCTCACCAAACTCCTCCTCAATAAAACCGAAGCCGAGTATCAACGTCGGTATAGTGAGGCGTTAAGATAGAGATTAGAGGTTAGAGATTGGAAATTAGTTAATTAGGCATTAGTTGATTGGTTGATTTTAAACCATTTAAGCAATATCCTATCATCTGTTAATCAACCCAACCACTAACCTCTACACCAACATCCCGGTAAAATACAAAATCCATCAATTTCGCAATCGGCATTCCGATTTCCGCATTTAACACTTTCAATAATTCAATAATTCAATCCCCTCCCCCATGCCCCTACGCAACCAAATTGAAGCCATAGTACAAACATTAACCGGTAACCCAACATTTGTGTACGGTACAGTTAACGAGCTTAATGCCCTTGCAGATGATGCAGCATCATTTCCGTGCGTGTTTATGTACCCATTGCAGCCTATAGATGTATCACCGCATATCAACGGATCAGTAAATAACACCTTCTCCATTTACCTTGAATTTCTTTACCAGACAGATTTCGAC
>JABDBT010000151.1 GCA_013288465.1 Bacteroidota bacterium
GCGTTGGTTAGCTTTGTGTTTAATTCTGCTACATCAGAAGTAATGCCTTTATATTCCGTGTTTAACTTAACGGTATCCGCAGCGGTCTTGTATTTTTGGGCGTAAGCCGAGCCGGTAAATACCAGCAGGCCGAATGTGAAAACATAGCCCAGTTTTTTTAATTGATCAATCATTAGTTTTTTTATGAAGTTTGTTAAAATCATTTATTGAACCAACTGATTAACATATAGTTTTAAATGAATTGTAGATTTGATGTTTAAACAACTTTAGGATGCTAAAAAATGCAGACTTTTATAGCTACAGGATAATAATTCAACAAGGGCATAAATTATGAGCAACAGAATAAAAATAACCTTAATACTCTGTTTTGTATATGCGGCAACCTATGCCCAAACATTTAATATCAAAGATTTTGGCGCTAACGGTAATGGTTTGGTTTTAAATACCGAAGCAATTCAAAAAACTATTGATGAAGCTTATGCAAAGGGTGGCGGTAAAGTTATAGTTCCCGAAGGTGTTTTTTTAACCGGCACCATTCGCCTTAAAAGCAACGTGGAGCTTTATTTAGCTAAAGGGGCCGTTTTGTTAGGCAGCGTTAATTTATCTGATTACGAAAGAAATGCACGATGGTACGCAGTTATACTGGCTCAAAATGAACAGCATATTGCCATAACCGGCGAAGGCACAATTGACGGCCAGGGTAAGGAGTTGGCTAAAAACATACTTAAACTGGTGAAAAACGGCGCTATAAAAGACTCGCTCAAAGTTAACCGGCCCATTGAAACATTAAGGCCACAGCTAATTGAGTTTGTGGGATGCGCGGGCGTGAAACTTCAGCGTGTAAATTTAAAAAATGCATCCTGCTGGGTAGAAACGTACGATCATTGTACTGATATGGTCATTGATAGCATCCGTGTAGAAAGCACCGCATACTGGAACAATGACGGAATGGATATAGTGGATTGTAAAAACGTAAAAATAACAAACTGTAATATCAATGCTGCCGATGACGGTATTTGCTTAAAATCAAGCGACCCTCAATCAGCTTGCGAAAATATTGACGTTAGCAACTGTACCATACGATCAAGCGCGAGCGGTGTCAAATTCGGTACAGCCTCATTAGGTGGTTTTAAAAATATTAGGGTAAATCATATTTATGTTTTTAATACCTATCGAACAGCACTTTCATTAGAAATTGTTGATGGCGGTATAATGGAAAATGTAACTATAACCGATGTAGTTGCCAAAAACACGGGAGGTGCTATTTTTATTCGCCTGGGGCATAGGCGAAAAGATGTGCCCCCCGGAACTATCAGGCATATACTCATAAAAGACGTTACCGTTGAGGTGCCTAAAGGAAAGCCGGATGAAGGGTATGATATAGCCGGGCCGCCTGCAGAAGATATTTACCCGCATAACTTATTACCGGCAGAGGTGGTGGGTTTGCCCGGGCACCCGGTACAGGACGTGATACTTGAAAATATTAACATAACTTATGCCGGCGGGGCCGATAAAAAATACGCTTATGTGTCCCTCGACTCATTAGGCACCGTACCCGAACGGGAAGGCGCATATCCGGAATACAGCATGTTTGGCGAATTACCATCGTGGGGTTTTTACGCGCGCCATGCTGAAGGGTTGCAACTGAAAAATATAACCTTAAAGTATGTTGAAAATGATTTTAGGCCCGCCGTGGTTATGGATGATGTAAACGTATTAACGGTAGATGGCTTAAATATCCCAACTGCAAATGGTTTGCCTGTAATAGTATTGCGCAACGTTTTAAAAGAATCATTTAAAAATGTAAAGACCCGGTTTGGCGATAAAAAAACCATCATGAAAAAATAGGTTATTGGTGAATAATATGGCTTCCACTGCTAAATTCAAACGGGTTAAAGCATTTTGATATTTAACTATTACGAATTTTTTGTTTTTACAATATAACTGTAGATTTATATAAAATCTGCCCTATGTTAAAAAATAGCTACCTTATACTTTTGCTCTGTTGCTTTTCGCTTAAATTAAATGCTGCCCGGGCTTCGTTTAAAGCGGATAGCGTCATAAATATCCTAAAATTAACCGACCAAAATTTACGGGAGAAAAAACTGGCCATGTATATACGGTCGGTTTTTGTGAATAACCCCATTGATGAACTTAATACCGACAAAATAGGAATAGATAAACTTCTTTTACAATATAACGTGGAGAATAAAGCTGCTCTTGACTGCTTTATTGAAAGTTTATACCAAACGCGTAAGTTGAATGTAAGCGGCGCGGAAAATGCGTTGATCAAAGCCATAGAGCTGGCAGGCAAAAACAATGATCATTATTTATTATATATGTTTTTTAGTCATTTGGCATTTTTGCAAACTTACCAGGGCAGCACAATCGAGGCGGTATCAAACTTTCGGATGGCTAAAAAAGAAGCCATTATACTTAACGATGCTAATTTACAGGTGGTTATTGACATCAATATTTCTGATATATATTTCAGGAATAATTTCTATTACCAGTCATTATTCTACCTCAACCAGGCGCTGTCTATCATCAACGGACAGCAATTAAATCAACCGTTGCTTAAAGATCTCATATACAATAACAAAGCCGAAAATTATTTCAGGATGAATAAGATCGATTCCCTGGAGAAATATCATGGCCTACTTAGCGACAAAAAAGAAGGGGCTAATGGATTATACGCCTACAGGAAACGGAGTACCTATTATTTATACCTTTTGCAGCACGATTATAAAAATGCAATAGGAAGCATTTTGGCTTTGCAAAAAGATAAGTCATATCCGTTTGCTAATATTGATAAACAAAACCTGGCAGATGCCTATTACAATGCAGGTAAACCCGATTCTGCAAAGTATATAATTAACCAGTTGTTAGCCGATAGATCAGAAAACAATCATCCCGAAATAAAATTCCACCTGTATGAAGTATTAGGGAACATTGCCGAAAAAGAAAACGATTATAAACAGGCCGTTTATAATTTAAAAATGGCCTTGCAACAATC
>JABDBT010000152.1 GCA_013288465.1 Bacteroidota bacterium
TAAACAACCCCGGCCCTAAACCTATTTTATCCCATAAATACTAAAGGTGCTGATAGCCGGCGAAGCACTTGCTTTAATAATGGTGAGCCTTACTTTCCACGCTAATACAGGGGTAAACTTATCCACTTTCCTATCCCCGATAGTTGTTCCTTCTGAAAGTAGTTTCCAGTCGCTGTTAACCATTCCTTCAACTTTATAGGCCTGGATATGGTTTAAGCCTTTAGGCTCCCGTAATTCAACTACGTGGATCACCCGCGGTTTTTCAAGATCTACTTCGAGCGTAGCTTCGGTAATATTTTCATTGGTGGTCCAGTAGGTTTTGTTATCACCGTCAAAGGCCCTTTCACCGCCAAAAGCTGTTTCGCCGCCGCGAATATTACTTGGGTTGGCGTACTTAAATGCGGCCAGGTCACTTCCAAAAACCTTATCTGTTGTTTGTATGGGTTCAGCAGCCGCTTTTGTTATTTCAGCAGAAAACATATTCGGACCGGTAGGATCATAACCTAAGTTTTTTTCAGCCTGTACCCCCAACCGTTCTGTTAATTGCGCAAGGTAAAGGCTTCGGGGCGATACCGGTACACCTTGTGAATCCGAGACACCCAAAGAAATTACAGGGGTTGTATTAAAAGGTTGCGGTGTTGGAATATTAGGCCCAATACAACCAATCATCCAGTTATAAGCACCCGGTGGTTGTTGAACTACGAACTCTTTAGCCGCGCAATTCCAGGCTACCGACCAACCCGTACCCCAACCATGCCCCGACCCCATCGAACCACGGTTTTTAAAGTCGATGCCGCCATCGGGCAACCTGCAATTATCAAGCAGTATGCCTGTGGTCCACCGCTGGTGCCCCTCAATATGCCCATTGCCGCCAAAGGTGCAGTTAAGCATAACAATAGGCCCGGCTATTCCCGCGCCTGTGGCGGCATGCCATATATTGTCGCCCGTGCTCGAACAGCGGTCTAATAAAAGCTGCCCGGCATTAGGGGCAAACTCAGCAGGTTTTGAGGCACCCAAGTTAGGTACAGTGCGGGTAATATCTATCAGTTGTAACGTAATTCGCCTGCCGGTGATACTTACACTGTTCATGGTTTCTTCAATTTTAATATCCCTGGCCCAGCAATCCTGCCCGTTTATCTTCAATGCGGTATAAGGGGCTTGCTGGTAGCTCATTTCCATTGGCGGGGCCTGGATATGTAAATTTTCAACAGCGGCGTTTGTAACCAGTACCGGGGGCCGAATTTTCACCACCGCCGTTTTCAACGGGTTAACATATTTGGCGTTGATGTTATCCGAAAGCGGGACATCAACAGTAATAGTGTTCGACTGGATTTTTGCGATGGTGCGTTGGGTAATAAGGTTGGTGCCGGCATGTAGCCAGGTTTGCGCTTTGCCGTCGCGGGTAAGGTTATCCATGTTCATGAAATGTACCCATTGTTCTGTTACAGGCTTCCTGATTTCTATCATATCGCCAACGGCTAACCCTTTGGCATCAGCCACTGTAAACGAAATGCCGCCGGCTGGCACATAATTGTCTGTAATTGTGGTTTGATATGCATCAACGCCCGCTTGTGCCGCCCGCGAATTTCGGCCTTCGCCTATGACAATTGCTGTATGCCTGGCGCCTGTCATTTTAATAACGGTGCCTTCCCTACTGCTCCCGCTGCCCCGCAGCACTACCCCGTCAGCAGGTATATTGATAGAACCTGCGCAGGTATAAGTCCCGACTTCCAACAGCACAGCGCCCCTAAAATGGCCCTCTATGGGCATAGCCGCAACTTCATTTATTGCCTCCTGGATCAACTTTGTATCATCGCCACCACCCGGGGGTTTTACTTTAATTTTCACCGCAACATTCGGAAGCGCTACCCCGCCGCCCATATAGCCGGCATATGAAAAATCCATGATCTTATCACCTTTTGGCGTGGTTTTATAAACTAATTTGCCATCCCTGCCCCGATAAACCCATTCGCTTTTGGCTTTGGGCATTACAGCCTGTTTTTTAGGCGATGCTGCCTGTTGCGCAATGCTGTTGCCATTATATATCCATACGGATAACAGCGCTATTGTAATTACTGAGGGCCTGTTCATTATTGGTATTTTATTATAAAATTAGGATTAGTTTTTTACTTACACTGCTATAGTTTTGTTTAAATTAAAACGCAGGCGGCACGTAATTTTTAACCGGGTTAACCACTATCCATGATTGCTCTTCGGAGGTTAGGCAGGCGGTGAACAAAGCGGTTATTTCACCTTTTTCATTAGGATAAACAAACGGGCGTTCACGTCTTTTAAAAGTTTGCGTTGTGCCGTCATCGTAGGTTACCGTTTTGCCGTAAATGGGTTCTTTTGAAACCGCTGTATAACTTACCCCATCTTTTGAATAGTATTGCGCACCGCTTTTTGATATGCCGGTTAGCTTACCGTTAAAATCACTTAGCAATACATTGTATTGATTTGATGCCCACCAAATTGTGGGGTCTTCCAGCTCATTATTATCAGGCAATACATTTGAGCCATCCCATTGCAAGGTGTATTTCGCATTAAACGCGGGGGCGGTATATACCTGGGCAATACGGGTATTATTTACCACTTTACGCCCGAAAACATAAATACTACCATCTTTTTTTACCAATGGCGCCGGGTTTGAAAAAGGCATTGCCTCGGCATCAATCCTGTTCCACGGCCCGGTTATTGACCGGGCCCAGGCATAACCTGTTTTATTTGCCGATGAGATATAATATAAAACATAAACATCGCCAGCCTTAACTATTTTGGGGTTATGCGCCCGCTCTTTATCCCACTTGCCCTCGCGTTTTTGTACCACAACTTCCTGAAAAGTGTAAGGGCCATATAAGTTATCGGATGTGGCGCGCACTATTTCTGAATAAGTTGTCCAGCCTGCTAAACCGTATTTTTCGGGCCAGCGCGACGCAAACATATGGTAGGTATTACCCACTTTAATAACCGACGGGCACCAAAGTATATAACCTTCCATTT
>JABDBT010000153.1 GCA_013288465.1 Bacteroidota bacterium
CCATCGTGGTGCAGGCATACGCCGTTCATTTTTATCCTTGTGTCGTTCAGCATAAAACCGTTTGTGGCGCTGTATTCCAGTTTGCGGATACCGAATGTGCTTTGAAACTCGTCGATAATTTTATTGCCCGCTTTAATGGTAGAATGCAGCGTATAAAGGTGCGGCGCATTTACCGACCATAGTGCAGGCGAAGTAACAGCTACCAGTTGCGTAAACTCGTCATTTGCTTTGCCAGCTAAGGAAACCGGAAGGGTATTAACAGCCACTTCATGGCCATTTTCATCAGTTATAGTGGATGTTAAAGTTGTATTGCTGATAGCCACCCCATTATTTTCGATTTTAGTTTTTATAGATACGGTTGCTGAGGCAGTTGTAACTTCGGGCGTGGTAACATAGGTGCCCCATTGTGCAATATGCAAGGCATTGGTTATGTTGAGCCATACATGCCGGTATATCCCCGAACCTGAATACCACCTGGAATTGGGCTGATTTGAGTTATCGACCTTTACCGCAAGCGTATTTTTACCGGATGTTAAATAAGGGGTGAGATCATAAACAAAGCTGATATACCCGTTGGGGCGTTTACCCAGCGGGTGGCCGTTAATCCAAACTTCGCTGTTCATATAAACACCATCAAACTGGATACTTACCTGTTTGCCACGAACCGACGAAGGCAGTGTAAATTGTTTGCGGTACCAGCCTATACCGGTTGGCAGGTAGCCGCCACCGCCGCCGGTTGGTTCTTCCTTTTTAAATTCGCCCTCAATGCTCCAGTCATGCGGCAGATCTAAAACCCGCCACGTATTATCATTAAAGGTAACCGCCGAAGCTGCATTATCATCGCCCAATAAAAACTTCCAATCGCGGTCAAATAATAAATGATACCGGCTTGAAGGCGGTAATTTTGCATTAGCAGTAGTGCTGAACAATATTACTAACAGGATAATAAAAAAGTTACTTCTCATCATTGGTCAGGGTTCGGTACTTATAGCAAATTAATGGCAATAAGCTTATAATGGTTTGTATAATTGGTCAAATATTTAGTCAAATTAGTTATTTGTTGTAATACTTAAATAGGGTGTTAGTGTACAGGACATAACGCCAGCCTGAAACCACGCCATGCGCTATCTTCATTAGGCGGGTTTTTAGCCCGGTTTGCCGACCGTTCATCATTCATACCGCTTCCCCAGCTTCCGCCCCTATTTACCCGGTAAGTGCCTGTAGCCGGCCCAACCGGGTCTGTTACATCCCCGCCGGTGTATGGTCCATACCAGTCCAGGCACCATTCCCATAAGTTGCCCAGCATATCCTGCATACCCCATTTATTGGCTAATTTTCCGCCTGCATCCCTTGGCCCCGCCATGAGGCTGCTCAAGCCCCTGCCAACATACCCGGCAGTACCGTTTTTACCGTACCAGGCAATGCTGTTTAAGCCGTCATCAGTAGTGTTTTCATTTAACGCGTAGGTTGCCCCGGTAGTTCCGGCCCGGCAGGCATATTCCCATTGGGCTTCGGTAGGCAGCGTATAGGCATAACCTGCAGGTAATCTGCCATCGGCATGTTCAAGCAGGTTTAGCTTTTTACAAAAATCCATAGCCTCGTTCCAGCTTACAAAGTACATGGGCAACAGCTCATCTTCATTAGCCATTATTTTATCCGGGGTGTTGCGGTCAAAGTGAATGTAGTCCCTAATTTTTTGCATCTTCCCTTCAAAGTCATATAAGGTTTCGTCATTGAGCAGTTGAGTTACCTTGTCACGTAAACTTTGGCCGGTTACCGCTTTCCATTGGCCAATAGTAACCTCCGTTTTTCCTAACCAATAGCCTTTGGTTAGGGTTACCTTAGTTTGCGGGTTTTCATCTGCTTTACGGCCCTTTTCTGTTTCGGGGCTGCCCTTAACAAATGTTCCGGGATTGATCCAACTCATGGGCAGTAAAGTATTGCCGGGTAATTGCAACTGCCATGTCTTTCCCTCTACCGGGCTTTTGGCTATGCTTTTTTTACTAATAGAAGTGCAGCCAACAGCAACCATAATTAAAGCGGTTATTGACAAGTTATACCCAATAATCTTTACTTGTCTCATATTTTTTTCTTCAGAAACCCGCGATCATCTAACCAACTCCTAAAAGTTGCCGGCCACCTTGCTACCTCGCCCGTATTCTTCTCCCGAAGGCCAAATCCATGCCCTACATTTGAATAGATATGCAGTTCGGCGGGGATGTTGTACTTTTTATATTGCAAATAAAGGGTGGCCATTCCTTCCGAAATATCGGGCCGGTCATTATATCCGCAGGCAATAAATACCGGCGGCGAGTTTTTACTCACTTCAAAACTTTTTGAGTTACCCGGGTATATCAAAGCCTGGAAAGCCGGCCTGCACCCTTCCCTATCTATCTCATCACCCGAATTATATACTGGTTTATCAAAACGCATTGCCGCCAATGCCGCAACTTCGCCGCCTGCCGAAAAACCCATAACGCCAACACTCGCGGTATCAATATTCCACTGCTTTGCGCGGCTTTTTACCAGCCGTATGGCGCGTTGCATATCACCCAGCGCGTGTACCTCAACTTTGTAAGTTGAATTAGCCTCGCGGGCAAGCCGGTATTTGAGCACAAATGCAGCCACGCCATGTTGCTGCAGCCAATGTGCAACGTTATAACCTTCATGATCTATCCATAACTCGGTATGGCCGCCACCCGGTGCAATAATAACTGCGGCGCCGGTTGCTTTATCAGCAGCAGGAAGGTATGGCGTAATTGACGGATTGTTTATGTTTGATATTATGTGATCGCCACCCTCGGCTATCCGCACTTTTTCGGTGCCGGTTTTACCTTCAGACCCTGGCGCACCATTGGCCCATAGCGGAATTTCGACCGGCCCTTGTGGCAACGTCATTGCTGATAACGTGGTGAATAGCACAATTAAAGGCACATATTTAATAAAACGCTTCATGTTCAATTACCGGTTTA
>JABDBT010000154.1 GCA_013288465.1 Bacteroidota bacterium
AGCATAAACAAGCTGATAAACAATATTTTTCTCATTTCTTTAAACATTAACTGCTATAACTTAATTCAAAAAAACAACTGCTCCCGATAGCTATCAGGACTGCCGACAAAGCATTGTGGTAAATCTCGCTCGGCGAGGACTCACCCGGTCATCGCTAAGTCGCTCGACCACCCTCTCTCTCCGCCTATGGGCGGACATAGAGGGTAAAACCAGCTTTACCATTTTAATGCGTCTGCCCTGGCTACAATCTACCCCCTCAATTATCCGTCAGCTTAAACTGTACGGCAATTGTTTCCTGCATGGCCACGGGCTGGTTATGGTCAAGGGCCGGTTGCCAGTTGGGGCTTTTCTTTAATACCCTGAGCACTTCTTCATCACAATCATCGCTTAAGCCTCTTAAAACTTTGAACTCCCGGTGGTAGCCATCTTTAGTAATGGTGAAGCCAACCTGCACTATGCCTTCCATATTGGCTTTCAAAGCGCTTTCGGGGTATTGAATGTTTTGTTTAATAAAAGCTTCCAGCTGGAATATGCCGCCGGGGTATTGCGCATCGGTATTAACAATATCGGTATTGGTTTTATTTTCTGTTGGTGTAACCGTAAATGAACGGATCACTTTGGGGTATTTCCGTTTCTGGCTTACCACAACAGGGGTTGTTGGGGTATTATCAACCACCCGGGCAGGCGGCAGGGTGATCAGCAACAACCTGCTGCCGTTGTTATAATAGGCAGGCAGATTATAATGAATATCAGGCCCGAGGGTTAGCGTGTCATTAAGTTTAGCGCCTTTTAGTTCAAAGTAGCCTCGCTCGTTGGTATAAGTGCCTAATTTAAAGGTGTTATGTTCCGTTTCCAGCTGGGTTGATTCTATACGCAAAAAGTTTACCCCTTTGCCGCTGTTATCATAAATATAGCCGTGTATGTTTATGGTATCGCGGCTAATAACCTGTTTTTGCTGCGCGAACAGGCCGGTAACACATAAGGTAAGTAAGCAATTTAATAGTATTTTCATTTTTGTGTTTAATTATCGGTTAGTTTAAATTGTATAGTCACCAACAGCAAATGATAACCGCCTACTGCAAACTACCCTAAAAGGTCCTTCGCGTTCTGCAACGCGCTCTCGCCGGGTTTATCGCCGCTCAGCATTTTTGCTATTTCCAAAACGCGTTCCTGTGGGTTTAATTGCTTAATACGGGTATAGGTTGTTGCGCCTTCATCATCTTTATAAACAAAATAATGGCTTTGCCCTTTGCTTGCAATTTGCGGCAGGTGGGTTATGGTAATTACCTGCAGGTTACCTGCCAATTGCTCCATTATCTGCCCTACCTTGTTAGCTACTTCGCCGGATACCCCTGTATCTATTTCGTCAAAAATAATGGTAGGCAGGGCCGTGTTTTTTGCCACCAGCGATTTGATGCTCAGCATCAACCGCGAAAGCTCACCGCCCGATGCCACCTTGCTCATTTCGGCTAATGCATGGCCCTTGTTGGCCGAGAAAAGGAAGGTTACCTGATCAATACCATTCTTTGTTAGGAATGAGTCGGGAAGTCCGTAAGTCCGTAAGTCCGTAAGATGATCTTGCTTTCCGACTTCCAGACTTCCGGACTTCCGGACTTCCTGTTCAATTTTTAATCCTGCACTACTCATGCCCATTTCGGCAAGCGATTGTAGTACCTGGGTTTCGATGGTTGGGATTATTTTAGCCCGATTGGCGGATAATTGCCCGGCCAGTTGCTCCAGTTCTTTTTTGTCAGCTGCTATTTGCTGCTGTAGTTTTTCAATAGCCTCATCGCCAAAAATGGCCTGTTGTATTTTATCCGACAGGTCGCTTTGTAATTGCAGCAGTTCGGCATTAGTGTTTACACGGTGCTTTTTTTGGAGGTTATAAATGAGGCTAAGGCGATCGTTAATCTCAATAGCTTTTGCCTCGTCGGTATGTGTGCGCTGTTCCAGGTTCTCGATCTCGTCGGCAACGTCTTTTAGTTCAATTATTGTACTTTTCAATCGCTCGTGCAGCGCTTCAATGGCCGGGTTAAATCTTTCGAGCGATGATAAGTGGTGCGCTGCTTCGTGCAGTTGTATCAGGGCCGATGTTTCTCCTTCCTGCATTAAAAAGCAGGCACCCAATAAATTACGCTTTATCTCTTCGGCATTGTTTAGGGTATAAAGCTCATGTTCCAGTTTTTCCTGTTCATCAACATCAAGGCTGGCTTTTTCAAGCTCGTCAAACTGAAACTGGTAATAATCAAGGTCGGCTTTAGCTTTATCGCTTTCTTCGATTAATTGCGTTAGCCGGGCTGTCGATTTTTTATAAGATCTGAACTTAGCGCGATAATCATTTAACAGGTCGTCATGTTTGGCAACCGAGTCAACCACCAATAACTGAAATTCGGGGTCGTTTATCTCCAGCGTAGCATGTTGCGAATGGATATCGATTAGCCTCTCGCCCAATAATTTAAGCGCGGTTAAATTTACCGGCGTATCATTAATAAACGCCCTTGATTTGCCATCGGCAGATATTTCGCGCCGCAAAACCGTTTCGGCTTCGTAATCGAGGTCGTTCTCCTCAAAAAAAGCTTTTAAATGAAATTGGCCAATTTTAAACAGGCCTTCAATAACGCATTTTTTTTGCTGGTTAAAAAAGTACCGGCTCTCGGCCCGTTGCCCTAAAATAAGCGACAATGCCCCCAGGATAATTGATTTACCCGCGCCGGTTTCGCCGGTAAGTATGTTTAACCCGCTGTCGAAACTAATTTCGAGGTTATCAATTAACGCGTAATTACTTATACTGAGCTTTTTAAGCATAAAAAAAGTATCCTTGTTTTAGGATACTAAAGTAATGAAAGACTTACGAAGTTTATAAAACTTCGTAAGTCTGTTTTATGGTCCTACAGCAAATAATCTAATTTCAACATATCAATACGTTTGCCGGTGCCTGCATTTTTCAACATGGAGTTAAACA
>JABDBT010000155.1:0-699 GCA_013288465.1 Bacteroidota bacterium
TGCATTCCCTCCTATTAATTTAAGCAGCCGTTTTATTATCATAATACCTATAAAAGCAAACATGGTTAACGCGAATTTACCCTGGGTCGAATCCCCTTTTTTCGAAGAAATTTTAAAGTCTAAAAACTTAGCTGAACACCAGTTAAAGCTGGTTAAAGATTATCACGCTAATGGTTACGTTGTAATATCAGGCCTGTTGCCAACCGAATTAATTGACAGGGTACAAAGCGACACAGAAAAGATTGGCTTTAACCCGGATATAAAGATAAAACGCCGTAACGAACAACGCGTACAGGATTTTTGGTTAAAATCTGATGCGGTTAAAGAACTGGCCTGTTTTCCCGAAATACTGGAAACGTTAGGAATGTTGTATGGTAGAAAAGCCCTGCCGTTTCAGACTTTAAATTTTAAAGTTGGCTCACAACAGAAAGCCCATTCAGATACCATACATTTCAGTTCGTTACCCGCCCGTTTTATGTGTGGCGTATGGGTTGCTTTGCAGGATATTACCGAGGAAAATGGCCCCGTGTTTTATTGTCCCGGCTCGCACCGGTTAACCGAATACAACTTTGCACATATTAAGCCCGAAGCAAAAACAGCATCGTATGAGGATTATGCCGACTATGAAGCATTTATTGATAAAATTGTAGCAGTTAATTCATTCCCAAAGCAAAAGTTTATGGCTAAAAAGGGAGATAT
>JABDBT010000155.1:709-2897 GCA_013288465.1 Bacteroidota bacterium
ATTCATGGCGGGTCGCCTGTGACAAAAGAAGGAGTTACGCGCTGGTCGCAGGTTACGCATTATTTTTTTGAGGATTGCTATTACTACACGCCCATGCTATCAAACATGGTTACCAATGAGCTTTTTTTGCGCGATAGCCTAAAAAATATTCAAACCGGCGAACTCATGCAGCAAAGCTATAATGGCAAGCAGTTAAATGTGGTAAACACGGATAAAAACCTCTATATACTTAATGATCATTTAAAAAGCAGGTCAAAGTTGTCTATTCTTTTTAATAGGCTAATTGGGAAATCATAGGCGATTATTTATTACTCTCCGGGATGATACGTCTTCTCTGCATGTTTTAAAACATCAGCCTTATAAAACAGCACATCTTTAAATTTTCCGTTTATATAACCTTCGGCCTGGTCGGTAAAGTGCGGCGATTGCGGATCGGTTGATTGTCCGCCGGTCATAATAGACCTGGCTTTTACTTTCGGGCCAAATTCAACCGCAGCAATAAAACTATTGCCTGAGTAGCCATAGCGCTTTTTGGTATTCATGGTACGGCTTACAAACGAAGGCAACTCGCCAAAAACTGAAGATACCTGCCCTACAGGTATGCTGGGGGCGTTATCATCAAAAATGCCATTGGCAGGGCGCTGGTATCGGTTAATATCGCCCCATTGTATTTTCCAGTCACCATAACGGGTTTGCAGGTTTTTTATGCTTTCTGTTAGTGCGTTTAACAGCCCTTTATTATTTAATGCTACCAGCAAGGCATTTACACGCTCAGTTTGGTAAGTGCCTTGTTCGGCTGATTGGGCCCTGGGTAACAATTGCATAACGCGGGTGCCCCATTCATTTGCCAGCGTAGTTGCAACAGATGCCATTGCCGACCGTCTATCCCATTGCTGTAAAACCTGGACAGGTTCTTTCAAAGTTACCTTAATGCTATCCGGGGCATGTTCATATTCTTTAAACAACGCCGGCAGCAATACATCAAACGCGGTTAAATACTGGTCGTACCCTTTGGTAATCAGCTGATCCATCGTAATATTTTTGGCGCCGCTAAATAAGTGTATGGCGTTTACCGCCCGGTAGTTTTGCCCATCAGGAGCCATATATGCCGGGTATTTAGTTTTATCAGGGCTGCTTATGCCTGATGAAGTAAACGGCGTTGAATTACAATTGATGATAAAACCGGTAGCCGGGTTATAAACATGCACTATTTCGTCCAATGGGTGCAGCCCCTGCCATTCGGTTGCAGCTATCGAGCCATCTACGGGTTGTGTCCAATCTAATTTGGGGTCGCGCTTTGGCATAAAGTTGCCGTACCAAAAAGCAATATTACCCTGGTCGTCAGCATACACAGTATTGTTTGTGGCGTTAGAGAGTTAGCGGATACCGTTCCGCAACAGGATGAAGAAGTATTTAAACAAATACTTACTGTACTGCGCGTACGCCGCGGCGTTGATTTTACCTATTATAAGCAAAGTACCCTTAAACGGCGCATCATACGGCGTATGGCTTTAAGTAAAATAGAAAAGCCGGCTGCTTATTTAAGTTTTTTGCGCGAAAATAAAGGTGAACAGGATGCACTATACAATGATATGCTTATATCGGTCACTAATTTTTTTAGGGACACGCAAAGTTTTGATGTTTTATGTAATATCCTGTTGCCAAAACTGATCAGTAACCGGACGATAAACGAACCACTACGGATTTGGGTAGCCGGGTGCGCCAGCGGCGAAGAAGCTTATTCAATGGCTATATGCCTGCAGGAGCAATTGGGGGATAAAGCAGCGGCTATGAAGATACAGATATTTGCCACAGATATATCAGAAACGGCTATAAACAAAGCCCGCACTGGCATTTCCCGTTTCAAACATCCCTGGTTGAATGCCAGTTGAAGATGCAGGCTGAAAAACAATAAGGAAATGTAACTCGGATGAATCTGTTAAGCGTAGCGCCTGTATGTTTACAAAGTGTTGCAGGTCGTTAATTTTAAAAAACACCCCAAACTTGCGTACCGGTACATTGGTTTTTGCTGCCAGGTGCAATAAACTGCGCAGTTCAAAAGCCAGGCCTTCGCGGGCCATTTTTAATATATTAAAACTTGGTTTACCTATTGGCGGCACAAGCCATGTTTCGGTTAAGCCCCTGAATTGAACAATGTCAAACTTTTCATTGATCAATACAGATGCCG
>JABDBT010000156.1 GCA_013288465.1 Bacteroidota bacterium
AATGATATGATACGCGGCCATGTTAGTTTTGAAACCAACCTGGTTGATGATAAGGTTTTATTAAAGGCCGATGGTATGCCTACCTACCATTTAGCCGTAGTGGTTGATGATTACCTGATGAAGGTATCGCACGCTTTCCGCGGCGAAGAGTGGCTGCCCTCGGCGCCTATACACATATTATTATGGGATTATTTGGGATGGAGGGCCAGTATGCCGCAATGGGCGCATTTACCTTTAATTTTAAAGCCCGACGGGCATGGCAAATTAAGCAAGCGCGATGGCGCACGCCTGGGTTTCCCGGTATATGCGATGGCGTGGTTTGATGCCAAAACCGGCGAATTGACACCGGGTTTCCGCGAACTTGGCTTTTTGCCTGAGGCCTTTATCAATTTCCTGGCTATTTTGGGCTGGAACGACGGCACCGAGCAGGAATTATTTACACTTCAAGAACTGGTTGATAAATTTTCGATAGAACGGATAAGCAAAGCCGGCGCTAAGTTTGATTTTGAAAAAGCCAAATGGGTAAATGCCGAGTGGATAAAAAAGCAGAAAGCAGAAAGCTTAAAGGTGAAAGTTAAGGAGGTTTTAGCCAATCACGGCATTGTGGTTACTCACGATGAGTTGCTATTAACCGTAATTGACCTTGTTAAAGATCGTTGTGTTTTATTAAATGATTTTTACCCACAGGCTGGATACTTTTTTGAAGGCCCCAAAGAATATGACCTGCCCGCCGTAAAACCAAAGTGGACAGATGCCAAAACCGTATTTTTTAATGCATTGATAGCTAAATATGCGGCCAGGTCGGGTTGGACGGCGGAAGAATTGGAAAATACTTTTAAAGCCCTTGCCGAAGAGCATGGCCTAAAGCCGGGCGATGTAATGCTGCCTTTCAGGATAATGCTGGTAGGCGGCAAATTTGGCCCGCACGTTTTTGATATTGCCGCCTTATTGGGTTGGGACGAGACTATATATAGGATTGAGCGGGCTTTGGCTGCGTTCAGTCAATAGTCCATGGTCCATAGTCGATAGTCGATAGTTATTGGGGTAGTAACTATCGACTATGGACCATGGACTATCGACTACCCACCTACTCCAACGTTATCTGCCTTTTAATGCTTTCTTCCAGCGAAATAAAGGTTTCGGTGCGTTGTATGCCTTTTACACTTTGAATTTGCTCATTCAATACTTCGCGCAGGTGCGTAGTATCGTGGCATACAATTTTTGCGAAAATACTCCAGCTACCGGTAGTATAATGCAGCTCCACAATTTCCTTTACGGTTTTTAACTGTTTAACAGCTTCGTTGTATTGCGAACCTTTTTCGAGGAATATCCCCAGGAAGGCCGTTATATCATAGCCTAACTTTTGAGGGTCCACTTCTAAACTTGCACCTTTTATCACACCCAATTCTTCCAACTTTTTCATACGCACATGGATGGTTCCGCCCGAAACGATGAGCTCTTTGGCTATTTCGGTGTAGGGCGTGGTGGCATTTTTCATTAATATTGATAAAATCTGCACATCAAGATTATCAATTTCTGAATTTAGGGCTTTTCTTTGCGGCATAAATTTGAATATCTTTATTGAAATACAAGTATAATTATAATTTGCATAAAAATAAAATATTATTGTTGAAATATTTGCAAGGAATTGATACTCCTATTAAATTTGTATCAAGCAAATAACAAAAGCTTAACGTTCTTTAAAGAGAAAAACATTGTTGGGTGGTGAAATTTTTTGGCAGACACACCTCCTTGTCCCGGTGGCGGAGAATATGGAAAACCCGAAGCGGGCTAACCACTCTGTGGAGGTTCGAGTCCTTCCCCAACAGCTAATGCACGCGATGTGTATTTAATTAAACAAAATGTAGGATGGTGAAATTTTTGGCAGACACACCTCCTTGTCCCGGTGGCGAAGAAATTGGGAAACTCTTAGCAATAAGAATAACCACTTCGTGAAGGTTCGACCCCTTCTCCTACAGCTCTTCTCATAATTTAGGTTTATAATTGGTTAGCAAAGGCCCCTGCCCATCAGGGGCTTTGCTTGTTTTATACGGCCCCCTAACCCCCTAAAGGGGGAACTCAAATAATTGATTAATAATATCGAATAATGAATGTTGAATGTCGAACGTCAAAGTTAAATTGTAATTGAATTAAAAACACTTCATTATTCATCATTCGAAATTCGGAGTTCGATATTATTATTTAATTGATGCTTAATTAAAAGCTATACTAATTTAAAGCGCACTTATTTATTGTGAAAGTTGTTTATAGCAAATTATTAACTCAATTTAATAGATTTGTTAATCACACCTATTGCCACAATGAAAAAAGTCGGGAATCAAAAACCATTTATTTACAACCCGAAGTTTATTTAAGCAGCTCGGGCGGCGAGTTTCAATCAAACGACAATTCCTACAGCGGTAACGTTAAGTTTACCAATTTAAACGTACCGGTACTGGTAGGTTTAAGGTTTGGGCCAAAAAATTTAAATTTTAGGATAATGGCCGGCCCCGAGTATATCTCAAAATTAAGCCAGGACGAAAGTTTATCCAATAATTTTAATGCTGCTTATAATAATTTTGGCACAGCCTATAAAAACAATCAGCTGGCTTACCAGGCAGGTTTTGGTGTTGATCTGGGTGCGCTTACTGCCGATCTGCGCTACCAGGGCAACTTTGACCACGTAAACGATACCTATAACCAACGACAAAACCTATGGGCGCTGAGCGTTGGCTTTAAGCTTTTTTAGGGTTGGTTGAAAATGTTTTAAGCGTTGTAGAGGTTTAAAATGTTAAAATGCCCCGGTGGTTGCCGGGGCATTTTTTATATTAAAAATAGAATCAATCCTAACCATGATCCCATATAAATAATTAAGATAAGA
>JABDBT010000157.1 GCA_013288465.1 Bacteroidota bacterium
CGCTTTTTTTGAGCCAACACTCGAAGGAGGAGCTATTGAGGTATTTTCGGGCGATGCTTTGTCGCAACAGGAGCCCGATGCGTCAAGTTTCCCCAGCGGCGGCATCCGCAACACTTTTGAGGCTCGTGGCTATACCGCCTGGGACCCCTCTTCGCCGGCATTTATTATGGGCCGCACACTATGTATCCCAACCGTATTTGTTTCCTACACCGGCGAAGCCCTGGATTATAAAGTGCCATTATTAAAAGCTATAAACGCTTTGGATAAAGCCGCAGTTGATGTTTGCCATTATTTTGATAAAAGCGTTGAAAAGGTTAACTCATCATTAGGGATTGAGCAGGAATATTTTTTGGTGGATATAGCCTTATTTAACGCACGCCCCGATCTGTATTTAACCGGGCGTACGCTTTTTGGGCACATGTCTGCAAAAAACCAGCAGTTAGAAGATCATTACTTTGGCTCTATACCCGAGCGCGTATATGCATTTATGCAGGATATGGAAACCGAGGCTTTACAATTGGGCATTCCGTTAAAAACACGCCATAATGAAGTTGCCCCATCGCAATTTGAGTGCGCCCCTATTTATGAGGAGCTTAACCTGGCTATTGATCATAACTCATTATTAATGGATTTGATGGATAGGGTGGCCAAACGGCATAACTTTAAAGTTTTGCTGCATGAAAAGCCTTACGCAGGTGTTAACGGATCGGGCAAGCATAATAACTGGTCAATGATAACCAATAATGGTAAAAACCTGTTATCGCCGGGCAAAACACCAAAAAACAACCTGATGTTCTTAACCTTTTTTGTGAATACCATAAAAGCGGTACATGAACATGCAGACTTGTTAAGGGCATCAATTGCTTCTGTTAATAACGATCACCGCTTAGGCGCAAATGAAGCGCCACCTGCTATCCTGTCTATATTTTTAGGCAGCCAGTTAAGCGAGGTATTGGATGAAATAGAAACTTCGAGAATTAGCAAAAAGATAAAAGACGATGCTTTATTATGGCAAGGCATACCAAAAATACCTCAAATTTTAAAGGATAATACCGCTCGTAACCGTACTTCGCCATTTGCCTTTACCGGTAATAAGTTTGAGTTTAGGGCGGTTGGCTCGTCAGCCAACTCAGCCAGCCCAATGACCATATTGAACCTGATAGTTGCCGATCAGCTTAAAAAGTTCAAGCATGATGTAGATAAACTGATAAAAAAAGGCGAAAAGAAAGACGTGGCCCTATTAATGGTTATAAAAAAATACATTAAGGAGTCGAAGAATATTCGTTTTGAAGGTAATGGCTATAGCGAGGAATGGGAAATACAAGCCGCCGCGCGTGGATTGGCCAATATAAAAACTACCCCAAAAGCCCTTGACGCGTTTATATCAGAAAAATCAAACATATTATTTTCAGAAACCGCTGTATTTACCCAACGCGAGGTACATGCCCGTCATGAAATATTATTAGATAGCTTTTATAAAAAACTACAGATCGAGGCCCGTGTTATGGGCGAAATTGTAACCAATGTTATTATTCCGGCGGCTATCGAATATCAAACCAAAGTAATTACCAATGTTAGAGGTTTGAAAGAAATTGGCATGGGCGAGTCGGCTTATAAAGCGCAATTAGATATAGTTGGTAAACTATCTGAGCATATTAACTTCATTAAATCAAATGTGGAAGAGATGGTCAATGAACGTAAAAAAGCTAATGCTATTGAAGATCTGCGCGAAAAAGCGATAAGCTACGATGAAAATGTAAAATCATTCTTCCAACCTATAAGGTACCACGTTGATAAACTGGAACAGTTGGTTGATGACGCATTGTGGCCATTGCCAAAATTCAGGGAATTGTTATTTATTAAGTAATAAACACTAATTGCACGAATTGAAGAGTGAATTTACACTAAATCAATTCGTGCTTATCAATTAGTGTAATTATAGGGAATTAGTGCAATTCGCGCTTATCAATTCGTGTTTATTAATATTATAATGCCGCAAATTTCAAATCAAGAAACTATTTGATCAAATTTGCAAACAGGATGCCACAAAAAAAGTATAAGCGAATAAAAAAACACCTTGAGTTTATTAAGCTCATTCAAACTATCCAAAAGTATAGCTTAAGAAAACTAAAAAGTTACGAAATTATACTAAACTGGCTTCGCTTTAAGCTTACCCATAACCAATTTTTAATATTATCGGGCGTATTGGTGGGCTGTTCGGCCGGACTGGCTGGGGTAATGCTAAAATCGCTGGTTCATTACATCCACTTTATAATTACCAGCAAGGTACATTTTACAGACCAGATCCTCTTTTACGGTTTGTTTCCTTTCCTGGGTATTGTTTTAACTACCCTCATCGTTATATATTTTTTCAAAGGCCAGGACCGTAAAGGTATCCCTGCTATTCTATATGAAATTGCCCGTAACTCCAGCTTTGTATCGTCTGTTAAAATGTATTCGCAAATTATTCAGAGTGCAGTTACCGTAGGTTTAGGCGGATCGGCCGGGTTAGAAAGCCCGATAGCTGTTACAGGCGCGGCAATAGGTTCAAACTTCGCGCAAACCTATAAACTAAATTCTAAGGACCGCACCCTGCTATTAGCATCAGGTGCCGCAGCAGGTATTGCTGCGGCCTTTAACGCGCCTATTGCGGGGGTAATGTTCGCTTTCGAGATCTTATTGACCGGCGTGGTTTTTACTGATTTTATCCCATTGGTGGTTGCGGCGGTATGCGGCAGCTTGCTTTCGCGGATCATATTGAATGAAAGCGTACTGTTTAAATTTACCGCGCGGCAAGACTTTAAC
>JABDBT010000158.1 GCA_013288465.1 Bacteroidota bacterium
ATTTGGTTTGAAAATAAAGGCAACAAACAATGTGTATCCGAAGGACAAGGCTATGGCATGATCATCGTCGCCTTAATGGCCGGGTATGACCCATCGGCAAAGACAACTTACGATAATTTGTACCGGTACTACCGTGCGCACCCAACGGGTAAAAGCAAATATTTAATGGCCTGGGCGCAATATGCCAATGGTAAGGATGTAGATAAAACATCGGCAACAGACGGCGATATGGATATTGCGTATTCCTTATTGCTGGCAGCGCGGCAATGGGGCAATAACGGCCCCATAAACTATTTACAGGAAGGTAAGGCAATCATCAATGCCATTATGCTGCATGAGATCAATACGCAAACCTGGTCGGTTTTATTGAGCGATGCCGTAGAAGCGGATAGCAAGGATTATTTTGCTACGCGCTCGTCTGATTTTATGCCTGCCCATTTTAAAGTGTTTGAGCGGGCTACCCATGATGAACGCTGGAACAAAGTGACCGATGCAGGTTATCGCCTGTTTGCCGGCCTGCAAGCCAATTACAGCCCTGATGCCGGGCTGGTGCCGGATTTTATCATTAGCTTAAACAAACACCCCAAACCTGCCCGTGCTTATTTCCTCGAGTCGCGGTACGATGGCCAATATAATTATAACGCCTGCCGTGTGCCATGGCGCATTGCCACCGATTATTTGTTAACGGGTGATAAACGCTCAAAAGCTATCACAGCGAAGATAAACCGATGGATAAGGGCAACCACCAATAACAACACCTATAACCTGTCTGCTGGTTATACGCTGGCTGGTAATGATATCAATAACAGATACTTCGAGGCGCTCAGCTTTATTGCCCCTTTTGCCGTATCAGCCATGACCGATGCCGAGAACCAGGCCTGGCTAAACCAGCTTTGGGATTACTTAACCGCGTTTAAGTTAAAGGACTATGATTATTACGATAACAGCATCAAACTGTTGGATATGATCCTGGTTTCGGGTAATTATTGGGGCGCGTAATTAAAGCAAAATTCCTAAAGCTTTTATTCTTCTAAACAATTTCCCCGAATTCAGCTTATAGCTAAGTCAATTAACACAATCAATTATGTTCATGTATTTTATCATCACTATTCCCGTGATCGCGCTTATCGCCTGGTTAATATTTCGCAAAAGAAACCATAGTACAGACACCAACATACAAAAACTGGATAAAGCATATCGTGTGTTATTGGATGGGCATGTGAATTACTACCATAAGCTAAATAAACGTTCACGGAAACAATTCGAATCGAGGGTAGCAGGCTTTTTGCAATACGTAAACATTGAAGGAGTGGGAACCGAAATTACCGACCTTGACCGGGTGCTCATAGCCGCAAGCGCCATTATCCCGGTATTTGGTTTGGGCGACTGGCGGTATGATAACCTAACCAATGTGATACTTTACCCTGATACTTTTGATAAAGATTACCAGTTTGAAGGCGAAAACCGGAGCATTTTAGGCATGGTTGGTTCGGGGTATATGAACGGGCAAATGCTGCTTTCGCGTGCGGCATTGCTTAAAGGGTTTTCGCCTATGGCAGGCAAGGAAAATACTGCTATACATGAGTTTGTGCATTTACTGGACAATGCCGACGGTGCTACTGATGGTATGCCCGAACAGTTAATGGATCATGAATATGCCGCGCCCTGGCTTAGCCTAATGCACCGCGAAATGCACCGTATTAAAGACGGAAAATCAGATATTAACCCTTATGCCTTAACCAGCGAAGCCGAGTTTTTTGCAGTAGCTGCCGAATACTTTTTTTGAAAAACCCGAACAGTTACAACAAAAGCACCCCGAATTGTATGAGGGTTTGAAAGGGATATTCAGGCAGGATGGGGCGAGCAGGGCTGTATAGTAGCCCGAAGCCGGGGATAGCGGGCCATCAATTATTTCTTAATTGGTTTTTTCTCGCTGTTTAACAAATTTTGCTTAAACAAAGCGCGGGCAGCGGGATCTAAATAAACCTCCCGGCTTAAAAAGTAAATAAAGCCGGTAGTAACCATCCCTCCGCCGGTAACATTTGACTCTACCGAAACAAGTTTCCAGCCATTATTGGTCATCCATAACAAAACATGGTCCTGGTCGTGCAGGTTAAATTCCTTCCTGGGGTCGGCCAAAACTTGTTTTAAACTATCAGGCAATAGTTTAGCCAGGTCGCCGTAGTTAGTGCGGCCTATCACATCTAACGAGCAATAAATAACTGTTTTGGGTGTTTGCGCATACAGGCTACAAGATAAAATGCTTAAGAAAATGACTAAGGCAGCAGTTTTCATTTTTTCCTTTAAAAATACGACTCTTTTCTTTCAAATAGAAACACCAGTTAATAGGTCATCGGCGGGTTTTTATAACGTTGGATCATTCAAAACTTCAGCAAAACCTCAGTTACCCCCATAGCTACCGGGACAGGCGTTATCCTAAAAACACCACCATTTTCTGGTTGCGAAAATGAACCTTTTTCGGAGGTTAGCGCATAGTCCATCCCTTCGAACCGGGCGTTGACTTGCCTTGAAGTGATCGTTGTAAAAGGTAATTTTACCTGTGCGCCGGTATCCAGGTCAAGGTACCAGTTAACGGCTTCGTTGCCTTGTATGGTAATTTTGATATGGCGGTTGTCTAATTCCATTTTTAGCGTAGCATCAAACGAGGTAAGCGGCCACGAGATTTGCAATTTGCCGGGGGTGGAATCGTCCACTATTGGGGCTTTTCCTTCAAGCAGTATTTCTTTGCCGTTTTTGAGCGCTTTAAATTGCAGCCCGGCAATTTTAC
>JABDBT010000159.1 GCA_013288465.1 Bacteroidota bacterium
CCAGAATAATCCATCGCCTCCCATAATTTATCCATATTAAGCCCGGTAATGGCGTTTTGCGATTGGAGGTAACCTATTAAGTTTTCGGTGGCGATATTGCCTGTAAGGTCGTCTTTCGCCATGGGGCAGCCGCCATAACCTTTTAATGCGGAATCAAACCGTTTGCAACCGCTTTGATAGGCCGCTTCCACCTTTTCGTGCCAGGTAGCTGGCGTACTATGTAAGTGGATACCAAACTCAGTATCCGGAAATTGTGCGCATAAAGATGGATAAAGACTTTTGATCTGATCGGGCGTTGCTATTCCAATAGTATCAGATAAGGCAATAGTTTTAATACCTTCATTTACCAATTTTTCGGTCCATTGTTGTACGATCTCTACGTTCCATTCATCGCCATAAGGGTTGCCAAACCCCATTGACAGGTACACCAATAACTCCTTTTGCTTGGCCGTGCATATTTCATTCATTCTTTTTACGGTATCAAATGAATCGGCAATAGTAGCGTTGGTATTGCGCATTTGAAAAGTTTCGGAGATAGAAAAAGGATAGCCCAGGTAAGTTATCTCAGGATGCAGCACAGCCTCCACAGCACCGCGAAAATTAGCTACAATAGCTAATAATTTTGACGACGTATTGCTTAAATCGAGCCTTTTTAATACCTCCGCCGTATCCCGCATTTGCGGTATAGCTTTGGCCGAAACAAAGCTGCCAAAATCCATGGTATCAAAGCCAACCTGTAACAGCAGGTTAATATAAGCGGCCTTAATGTCGGTAGGTACGAAGTCAACAAGCCCCTGCATGGCATCGCGCGGGCATTCTGTTAGGCGTATTGCTGATGGTTCCATCACTATAAAATAAGATGAGGTATAAATCTACTCAAATTATCGGTTATCAACCCGTTCGACTCTCTTATACCCATGCCGGCGGGTTCCTGCCCAATTACCCAGCTGCCTATAACCGGGAAATTCCCGTCAAAATCAGGAAGTTTGCATAGCTCCTGGAAAATAAAACCTTCGGCACCATATTCACCATCCGAACTGGCTATCATTTTTTCATTTTCAATTAGGGTGATATTTGTCCCTTCGCGCGATAGAAAAGGTTTCTTCACATAATCTTTTAAATTGCTGCGGGTAAAATAGGCGGGCAGCAAGTTTTTATGATAAGGGAACAATTGCCATAATATAGGCAATATAGCCTTGTTGCTAAGTATCATCTTCCATGAAGGCTCAACCCAGCAGGCTTTAAGCGTATCAGCCACCAGGTTTTTCCCGAAGGCCTCGTTCACCATCCATTCATAAGGATATAGCTTGAATATATTGCGGATAGGTTGCCCATCCAGATCAACAAAATAGCCGTTATTATTATCCCAGCCAATATCATTGATATAAATAAACGCGGTTTCCAGGCCTCCCTGCATGGCGCAGTCTTGCAGGTAAGCTGTGGTAGTAAAATCCTCTAAAACATCTTTTACACAGGTGAAATATAGTTTATCATCGTATAAATAGTCTTTAAGGTATTTCCAGTAGCCTATCAGTTTTTCGTGCATCGAGTTAAACTGATCCTTCGGCTCGTCGAAATCCTTTAACCAAAACCATTGAACTATGGATGCTTCAAATATAGAAGTAGGCGTGTCGGCATTAAACTCTAATAGCTTGGGCTCCGTTTTGCCATCATAGTGCAGATCAAACCTGCCGTAAATAGCAGGCGCGTCGTTATTCCAGGTATCCAGTATATGCGGCACCATAAATTGCGGTATCATCAATTGGTCGAACAGGTTATTATCAATAACATGCTGTACCGCTTTAAGGCACATATCCCAAAGCTCGGCGGTTACGGCTTCCAGCTTTTCAATCTCGGGCAGGGTAAAGGTATAATAAGCCGATTCATCCCAGTACGGAACATCGGCCGTATGAAAACCGAACCCTAATTCTTCCACGGTTTGCTGCCAGTTATTGCGCGGATCGATAGTTATTCGCTGCATATTTTTAGGACGAAGATGAAGCGTGAAAACCCTCCGACCCGCCAAAGCCACCCCGGGTTATACTTGCTTCTGAGGGGTGCATACCTTCGTTAGAATAACCTTGTCGTATGTATGAGCCGGCAAAATAAGTACCATAGGGCCTGAAGATATAATATCCCATATAGCCGGGGACGCCACGTGTATAAGAGCCGGTAGTATCGGTACGCATAAATAGCCGGTTCTGTTGGTGGGGCCTGTTGCAGCCCAATAAGCCGGTTACTAAAACCAGGGTTATAGCTTTTGATTTTTTCATACCGCCGGTTATTTTACAGTTACAAAAAATTCATAATCTTTCTTCACATCTACGCTTTTGGTGTCGCCGTTATCATTTTCGCCTTCGGTGTAGAATTTACCTAATGAGGGTACGGTATCCGTTTTAGCAAACTCTTTTATTTTGACGCCCTTGCGCCAAACAATGTAATGGGTTGTTACCAGGTCTTTTAACGAGTCTAAATGCGCGGTGCTTAGGCTAACTTCAATACTGCCGTTCTTATCAACGGTTTTGGCCTGGTCGTCATTATTATCGCAGGCGCTTAATAGCAGGATAAGCGCGAATCCGAAAGGTAAAAATATTTTCATTTGAATAATGTTTTATAATTAGATACGAAACCGGTAAAGTTGTTACTCAAACTATATGCGCTCACATGCAGCCAAAAACTGCAAGTTATCGCCATAAAACTGCAAAATCCCTGCGATAAACCTCAATAATCTACATAAAACCTGTTCATTACAGCTATAACCACAGGTAACTAAATAGGTAATTATC
>JABDBT010000160.1 GCA_013288465.1 Bacteroidota bacterium
GAAGACAACCCGGTAAACGCCCTGTTAATGAAAAAGCTGCTTTCAAAATGGAACATTGTGCCAACCATTGCCGAAAATGGCGAACGCGCGGTTGAATTAGTACAGCAATGCGATTTTGATATTATACTGATGGACCTGCAAATGCCGGTAATGAACGGTTTTGACGCTACCATCGCGATACGTAAAATGGCCGACCCAGCCAAGGCCAATATCCCCATCATCGCCTTAACGGCATCGGCCTTGTTTGATGTTAAGGAAAAGGTATATGAATCAAGGATGAACGATTATGTTGGCAAGCCGTTTAAACCTTCTGAATTAATGGAGAAGATACAAAACCTGGTTGCTAACGTTAATTTAAAAAGCTATCTGTTGTGGTAGTCGGGTAGTTCCTCAATAAATTTATACTGCTGCTTATCAAAGTCAATAGTACAATAGTAATGTTGCAGGCCGTTGGTTACCGCTAATAAGGCTATCCGGTGCACAATATTATACCGGGCTATCTGGTCAAAAACCTTTTGATCAATAGCAACCGAGGGCGCTTTACATTCAACCAATAAAATTTTCCCGCCCGTGGTGTCAAATACCACAATATCCGATCGTTTGGGCTTGCCGTTTAATTTATGGCCGCCTTCCAGTTTTATCAATGCTTTTGGGTAATGCTTTTGCCTGATAAGGTATTGCACATAATGCTGCCGTACCCATTCCTCCGGAGTGATGATAATAGTTTTTTTCCTGATCTCATCAAACAAGGTCAATTGCCCGTTCTCGTCCGTTATTTTAAAGGGGTAAGGGGGTAAGTGTAACGGCTGTAATAAATCCATGTTATTAGTCAAAAGTACGGGGTCAATAGTAAAAGGCAAACCATTAAAGTATTAAAACTTTCTCAGCCCTCTTTGCGCGTAGTGTAGTCGGGGTGAGTTGTCGCCGACATGCATTGCGGTAATATCGCTTCATTAAGACTCACCCGGTCATCGCTAAATCGCTCGACCACCCTCTCTCCGCTGCGCGCAAAGAGGGTAAAACCGTCAGATTATTTTAATGTGTTTGCCGGTCAAAAGTAACAAGATATGTCAATTCAAATTTAGATGTTAGTAAAATTCGGGTTTCCGTGAACTAATATCTGCTTTTACTGCTTACTTTTGACTTTTGACTACTGACTCAAATGACCGCTGCCGACATTATAAAGGATATTAAGAACCGAAAGTATAAACCCATATACCTTTTGCACGGCGAAGAACCCTATTTTATTGACCAGGTTAGTGATCATATAGAGCATCATCTTTTATCGGATGCCGAAAAAGGCTTTAACCAAACTGTATTATATGGCAAGGATACGGATGTAATGACGGTGCTTAACGCCTCAAAACGTTATCCCATGATGGCCGATTACCAGGTGGTTTTGATAAAAGAAGCGCAGGATATGAAATGGGGAACGGAGAGCGATGATAAAAAGAGCATTAACCCATTATTAAGCTATCTCGAAAACCCTTTGCCAAGTACCATACTTGTTTTTTGCTATAAGTACGGCAAATTTGACAAGCGAAAGAAAACCTATAAGGCCATTGAAAAATCGGGATTGGTTTTTGAATCATCGACGCTATATGATAGTAAGATACCGGCATGGGTAGAAGGTTATTTAACCGAAAAAGGATACAAGGTTAACCAGCAAGCCTCATTAATGCTGGCCGAATACCTGGGCAACGATCTTTCAAAAATCGCTAATGAACTGGATAAGCTGATGCTTAATGTAGCGCAAGGGCAGGAGATAACCCTTAAACATATACAGGGTAATATCGGCATTAGTAAAGAGTATAATGTATTTGAACTACAGGCCGCGCTGGGTAAAAAAGATGCGTTTAAAGCTAACCAGATCATTAATTACTTTGAGGCCAACCCCAAGGCCAACCCAATTGTACTGGTATTAGGCAACCTGAATAACTTTTTTAGCAAGGTGCTTATTTATCATTACGTAAAAGATAAATCGCCCCAAAACCTGGCGCGCGAATTAAGCGTAAGCCCTTATTTTGTAAAAGATTATGAACAGGCGGCCCGCAGCTATAACTACGGCAAAACCATGCAGATCATCCATTACTTACGCGAGTACGATGTAAAAAGCAAAGGTGTAGAATCAAACACAGATCATGGCGGCTTGATGAAGGAATTGATGTTTAAGATATTGCATTGAGGATAATGATAATTTAATTTGCATTTCAGAATTGACAAGTGTAAATTTACAGTTTACAAATACGCATGATCCAAGGTTTTAAGCACAAAGGGCTTCGGCTGTTATGGGAGCAGGAAAACAGCAGTAAATTACCCGCTGACCAAAGTAGTCGTATTGAAAGAATGTTAGACATTATTGATAGCGCCCAGCAAGTGCCGGAAGATTTTGGAGCCTTTCAAAACTGGAATATCCACAAACTTTCGGGCGATCTGAAAGATTTTTGGAGCATCAAGGTAAATAAGAATTACCGGATAATATTCCGTTTTGACGGACAACATGCTTATGATTTGGATTACATTGATTACCATTAAAAGAAGGCCATGAAAAGACAAATGAGGCACATACATCCCGGAGAAGTTTTACGCGAAGAGGTAATTAGCGCAAATGAGTTGACTGTTACAGAAACAGCAAAGTTATTAGGTATCTCCCGTCAAAGTTTGAACAATATTATTCATGAGAAATCAGATATTACTCCTGAAATGTCGTTCAGGATTGCA
>JABDBT010000161.1:0-1706 GCA_013288465.1 Bacteroidota bacterium
ATAATTCATATCATGTCTGATACAATCGAATTGAACGACAAACTCGTTTCTGAGTTGCGCGAAATTGCCAAAAGTTTAGGTATTGCCGAGGCCGACGAGCTTAGAAAACCGCAGTTAATACATAACATAATTGAACAACAGCAATTAATTGAAGCCGCAAGGGCCCAACAAAGTACTGTTGAACAAAATTACACCGAAATTAATGCGGCCCCCGCTGCAACTACCGATAAAGTGCGTAAAAGGATACGTGTTGTAAAAAACAGTAAAGAGCCACGTATCGACGTGCCTTTAGATGATACCAACCTGTTTGATATACAAGATGATGAGCCGCAGGCAGAAGAGCCCGAAGAGGCTATTGCTGTTGTAGCCGAATCTGTTGATCAGCCACAGGAGGGTGAAACTGCGGCAAAAATTGAAGAAAATGGTTTAGCAAATGCACGCCAGCCAAAATTTGACCGCAGGGCTAATAGCCAAAACACGGGTAACGGTCAGCAAAAAACCCAGGACCCGGCTATAAACCTCGACTTTGATAACGTTATTGTAAACGAAGGCGTATTGGAAATTATGCCTGATGGATATGGCTTTTTACGTTCATCTGATTATAATTACCTTACCTCGCCCGATGATATTTATGTATCACAATCGCAGATAAAACTTTTTGGCCTTAAAACCGGCGATACCGTACGCGGAAGCATACGCCCGCCAAAAGAGGGTGAAAAATACTTTCCGCTGGTACGTGTAGAAGCCATTAATGGCCGTGTACCTGCCGAAGTGCGTGACCGTGTGCCATTTGACCACTTAACACCACTTTTTCCTTCAGAAAAACTAAGCTTGTTTACCGATCCGGGTAATTACTCAACCCGTATCATGGACCTGTTTTCGCCTATAGGTAAAGGTCAGCGCGGATTAATTGTAGCGCAGCCTAAAACAGGTAAAACCATGCTGTTAAAGGATGTTGCCAACGCTATAGCCAAAAATCACCCCGAAGTTTATTTGATCATATTATTGATAGATGAACGCCCCGAGGAAGTAACAGATATGGCCCGCAGTGTACGTGCCGAAGTGGTATCATCAACTTTTGATGAGCCTGCAGAACGCCACGTAAAAATTGCCAATATTGTTTTGGAAAAAGCTAAACGCATGGTTGAGTGCGGCCATGACGTAGTTATACTGTTAGACTCTATCACCCGTTTGGCCCGTGCTTATAATACCGTTGCACCCGCATCAGGTAAAATATTATCGGGTGGTGTTGATGCTAACGCGCTGCACAAACCTAAGCGCTTTTTTGGCGCGGCACGCAACATTGAAGACGGCGGCTCATTAACCATTATTGCTACCGCGTTAACAGAAACCGGCTCGAAAATGGATGAGGTTATCTTTGAAGAATTTAAAGGTACAGGTAATATGGAGTTACAGTTGGATCGTAAATTATCTAACAAACGTATATTCCCGGCTATTGATATTACCGCTTCAAGTACCCGTCGTGACGACCTGTTGCTTGACCGCGAAACCTTACAACGTATATGGATATTGCGTAACCACCTTGCTGATATGAACTCGCAGGAGGCTATGGAATTTTTACAAAGCCAGATAAGAGGTACAAAAACTAACGAAGAGTTTTTAGTATCGATGAATTCGTAGTTTAGTTAGAATAAGTTTTAAAGGTTGTAAATGTTGAAAAGGTTGAATTATATTAACCGCTTAAC
>JABDBT010000161.1:1716-2686 GCA_013288465.1 Bacteroidota bacterium
CGCTTAACACTTACAACCTTTATAACATCTGCAACATTTCCAACTAAAAATGAGGGTTAATGTTAAAATAATTCGAATTTGTATTTTTTTGGCTTTGTAACTTCTGCAACTTTTACAACCTTTACAACTCCTGATTAACCAAAATGAAGAAGCGAGTAAAGAAACATCTTCCCAATGCTATTACCTGTGCTAACTTATTCAGCGGCTGTGTGGGCATTGTTTTTGCCTTTCAGCAAAATTTAATTGTCGCGGCTTATGCCTTGTTCCTGGCGGCAATTTTTGATTTTTTTGATGGATTTGCTTCCCGGGTTCTTCAATCTTTTTCTGGGATAGGTAAGGAACTTGATTCGCTGGCTGATATGGTTAGCTTTGGCGTACTGCCTTCGGTTGTTTTATATGAACTGTTTTTACAGGCGCATCAAATTGACAAGGTAAGCCCTTTTTTAAATTTTATTGCCTTTTTAATACCGGTATTTTCGGCTTTACGTTTAGCCAAGTTTAATACGGATACAAGGCAGGCCGAAATATTTATTGGCTTGCCAACACCGGCCAATGCCATTCTTATAGCATCGTTACCATTAATTATCGACCAATACCCTCAATTGACAGGTTATATACTAAACCCGTATGGTTTATCGGTATTTACTATAATAATGTGCGCGTTATTGGTGGCCGAAATTCCGCTGATGTCGCTCAAGTTTAAGAACAGTGATTTTAATAAAAATATTTATCGCTATTTACTGCTGCTATTCTCAGCAATATTGATACTATTTTTTAAATTTGCGGCAGTTCCGGTGGTCATATTTATCTATATCATCTTATCTATAATTCAATTTAAAATCGCAAATGACGAAGTTCCAGGCTGAAATAGACGTAATGCCCAAAAAAGAAATACTTGACCCTCAAGGAAAAGCGGTTACAGGTAGCATGAAAAACTTAGGTTTATCTGAAATACAAAACGTACGTATTG
>JABDBT010000162.1 GCA_013288465.1 Bacteroidota bacterium
CCCATGGGGGTATTCCCCCGAAATTGGTCTGTACCGTATCAATCTTATAAATGCCGTTGAAATTGGTTTTCTGTTGGGCGAAAACCGCAGCTGATACAAAGATCAGTAGGGTAGCTAACGAATATTTTTTGATGTTCATTTATTATACTTTTTTTAGATGTAAGCGGAATACAGGTCATCTGTGTTAACAGCACCCAATATTTTTTTTGATATATTTTAATTGGGTTTATTGCCCTCCGGCACTGGCCATGTCGGTTTGCCCTGCTGCATCAATCTGAAAGACGCTGCAAGATCTGTGTCTTTAGGCGCCAGTTTCACAGCAGCATCCTCTAGTTGGAGGGCCTGTTCTTTTTGTCCTAATTTGTATAAGATGTTGGCTTTAGTATCAATTTGCCCGGCAGCGCCGTTTGAAATTTTAACCGCCTTGTCCGCCCACATTAAAGCCCTGTTTAACTCGTTTTTGTCTGAACTATATTCAAAGACAAACCATGCATTGTTATTCAATACAGCTATATGACCGAAATTTCCATCATCGGGAAAGGCGTTGACCATACTGTCCTGCGTTTGCTTGCAGAGGGCAGTTGCAGTTTTTTTCCCATAGTAGAACTTTTTATTACTTTTCTGCTGCTCCGCCTTTGACAGTTCTGTACTGTAAAAATGGACACGTGCATTGTCCACATTTCTGCCCGCAGTGATTTGATCGGTCCGTGCAATGATCGATTTTTCAAGGGATTTCCAATCTGGATCTCTTTGGATGCTATCTGCCTTTTTCAAGACTGACGCGATGAGTTGGTTATAAACCACCTTATCCGTTATGTATTGTGAGAATCCAGGATCATCCACAATAATATCTAACTGGCTGGGTTGGCGGTAGAGCAGTTCAAAGTACCTGTCGTGTATGGTAAATATTCCCGGGAATCCACCCATTACCAACAAGTTGCCTTTTTTCTTTAAGTCCTCGCTGGATAGTGAGGATAGATAGTTTTTGACAGCCTCCTGTGCATATACTTTGCTGCTCATTGCTATCAAAAGCCGTTGGTGGGCCTCTTCTCTGAAGTCGGCCGGCTGGTAGTTTTTAATCAAACCGGCTATAAATTCAGCCATTTTGGGGTCGCTGTTATGCCTGATAATAAAATCGAGGTTCTGTTTCTGGTACAGTTCCCTTGCTGGCAATTGCTGTAGCTTATCAAAAGTGGTGTAATATTGATTTTCAGGGGTTAGTTCATTCTGAATGGCTTTTACAAAATTCTTTGCGGGTACTATTGCCGCAGTTATTTTATCCAATGCTTTCCCATCTGAAGAAAAGAGCAACATGCTTGGATAAGCATTAATGGTATAGTTTTTGGCCAGCATGTCGGCGGTTTCGTACCATTGTTTCGTATCCGCATTATCATTGGCCGTTTTGTCCATTTGCACTTTAACCGAAATGAACTTTTCGTTCATGAATTGCCCTGTTGTACTGTCCGGGTAAACCATTTGGTCCATCATTTTACAGGGACCGCACCAGGTCGCATAGCAGTCTACAAATATGTATTTGTTTTCGGCCTTTGCTTTTGCCAGGATGTCATTCCAGCTTTCTGAAGCCGATTCGAAATGGACCCCTTTGTTTTGCGCAACTACATTTAGACTAAGAAGTACCACAGTAGTTGTCAGCAGGAGTGTTTTAATTTTACGCATTATTTGTTTGTCTATTTATTATTATCAATAATTATTTATCAAAATAGTCTTTTGCGCATTGGCGCCTGCACCCCCCGGTTGGCCGATCAACGCTATGGTCATATTTTTAAAACGAACCGTATTGACGGTCGTATTTGTTCCTGTATAGTTGTTTACGCCGGTTAATTTATAAGTCGCCAGTAAGGAACCGCTCACAGCATCCCGGTATTCAAACGTATAGCTGCTGATACCGGAGGTCGTTGCGTAACTTCTAAAGCTAGTATAACTCTTATAAGCCAGGCTACTCACTTCGCTGCCGTTAGATTGCCCCTGGATATCGACGCTAACAGGGTTGGAACCAGTGGACAGATTGATAAAACGTATACCGCAGGTGCTGTCGCGGTGAGCGGTCGGTTGATCATTTACCAATAAATAGTCGGCAGCGGTCGTATCTTTGCCTGTAATAAATAGTGAATACACATTATTGCTCGCCAGGTCCAGGGTCTGATTAAACATGTTTTTTGCCAACATGACCGTTCACCACCAGCGTGTCACTGTTCCGCTGCACCAGGTAGAGCTGCACGGAACCTGCGACCGGGTTGATCAGGAAAGAGGTGCCATAAGCCATCGTCGGCGCACCCTTAAAATTTTGGTAGAGACCATATTGTGTTGTACCGGGGACATTATCTGTATAAACCGGGCCGGTCGTGCCCTGAACCGGTATTAACGCCAGGCTGGTGGGCAGTGCGTCCACAATATTTAATGATGCAACCGATCCCGAAGGCGGAATGGTTTGTTGTTTACAGCTAAATATTGTCGTTAGCATGGTCATAATTACGGCGAATTGAACTGCTTGGGAAGGTTTGTTTTTTTTCATGATTTGTCGTTTTAAGTATGGGTTTAAAATTTTAAGGTAATTTTCCTGAGTTGTCCAGTTCCAGGCTGGTTGATATGGGCTTGCCATCC
>JABDBT010000163.1:0-368 GCA_013288465.1 Bacteroidota bacterium
AGTGACTACCAGCATTATATAAGTCAAAAGTTAATAACTTCAATCAATAACTCAATAATTCAATAACTAACTGGCCTTCTGCCCTGCCTGGCCGCCTTCCTTAATTTCGGCAAGCTCCAGTTCAAAGGCGCGCATACGGGCTTGAAGGATATCAACCTCGGTACGCATCATTTGTATCTCGGTAATGAGTTTGGCCGATTCGGGCTTGTTGATCTTCTTTTCGCCGGTGCCCAATATCAACCATTCGGGCGAGTATTTTAGCTGGAAGCATAACTTACGGATAAGGTAATAGCTTACCTCCTGCTTTTTGTTAATTACTTTACTGATAAAACCCTGGTCAACGCCGATGGCCCCGGCAAGGGCAAGCT
>JABDBT010000163.1:378-2616 GCA_013288465.1 Bacteroidota bacterium
ATTTTTAACCGTCTTACTAATCCTTCATCCGACATACTTGGGTGCAATAATAAACAAAGTACTCAAAAAAGTAAAATTACAGCAATTAACTAACTTGTCACCCCAATTTAACAAATCTCAAATCTCAAATCTCAAATCTCAAATCTCAAATCTCAAATCAATGATTATGCTTCTTATGAATATCCTTAACCAGGCAAAGCTTCTTGATATCGGCTATCTTAATAACAAAGGGGGCATATTTAAGCTGACTGCCCACTATCTCAGTGGTATTATCTGAGTGCGCTATAACCTCATCCGCGTTATCGCTGGCCAATAGCCTTTTGTACATACGGTAATCGCCCCACTCTATATAATATACCTCGCCGGGCAATATCTTCTTGTCATGTATCACCTTTAGGGCTACCCAGCAGCCGTTCTCTAAATAAGGGTACATGGAGTGTCCCCAAACGGGCAAAGCAAAGTCACAATCTTCAATACCCGGAAAGTTCATGCGCCCTACCGAGTGCGCATCATTAATATCGCTATAAACCTCCACTCCCGATGCCGTAGCTATAATATCAAACATTGGTATCCCTTCAATTGCCTTAACTGGTGCAGCATTAACAGAATATTCTGTATTGATCTTCCCATCAATAAATAACTTACACTTTTCTTTAAACAGGTTGAATTTATCCGGATCAATATTCTGCCTGCTCTTGATAATTTCTGTAATTGAACTGGCCGAATTAAAGCCAAGCTCAGCCGCCAATTGAGCGTTCCCATTAAAGGCTTTACCCCGTAGTTGGTTATATAATATGATAAACTCCAGCGTTTCGGGCCGTATCTTTTTGATTTTGTTGGGTTTATCTGTTAGCTCATCCATAACAAAAAATATTTTACTAATTTCTTTAGTTTATTAAAGAAATTTCTTTATATTTGTATTCCTATTGGTTACGAAACTAACAAATTTTACAATAAAATCAAAATAATGAATACAGAAATTAAAGAATTTTCTTCTTTTCAGGCTATGCTATGCTTTTTTACCGACGAATAGCGGCATAACACCAGAAAAAACAGGACCTATTGACTATCGACCATTGACTATTGACCATCAACCTAACCCCCATGCACCTTATCTACTCAGCCCTGCGCAACCTAAACCAACAGCAGGAAAACCATAAAGTACCGGCAGATAACGTTCTTACGCTTCGTTACAAAGCTTACCAGGCCACCTGCCATAAGTACAACCGCGAAATAGCCGCCATACAGAAATACCTGCCTGGCTGGCTACCCGCCTTTAATTATTAGCTGGTGAGTCCATGGTCGATAGTCCATAGTCCATGGATTTACCACTATCGACCATGGACTATGGACCATGGACTATAGACTATGGACTATGGACAACAACTATTAACCATTAACTATTCCCCAAATGATAAAGATCTCACAAAAACTAAAAGACCAGCTATGGTGGATGATCATATCCGTTGATTATGATTACAGCCGCATTGCGATTGCCGACCATGAGTTTAACTATACCACGTTAACCCTTTGGCTCGAAGACAAGCATGATTTTAAAAATTCGCTCGAAGAATGCTTGCAACTGGATATCACCTCCAAACAGTTTGCCAAAATTATCCGCAACGAAAACCTGAACAGTTATGAAGGCACCAAAATGCACCCCACTAAAAAGTTCCTTTTCAAAACGCGTATCGAAGTAAACGAACCCACCCGCTGGTACCAGGACGACGCATCCCTTATTGAACAGCAATGGGCCCGCGAAGCCGTGTTAAGATCAATACTAACCCAACTGGTAGAAAACGAGGTTGCCGAAACTCCAAATTGGTAAATACTATGCCAATTAGCATTTATATCATAATTCAACAAGCCATAACATGACAATCACCTCATACACCAACAACAACCAACCTTTAATGCCCGACTGGTGCTGGCTTGCCCTGCTGCTAAGTTTAGCCCTGGCCCTATTTTTCAAATAAGCGCCTACAATGGCCGTGCGCAGGGCAACCCTCTCCTTTGGAGAGGGCAGAGTGAGGCAAAACAGCTACAGACAAAACAGCTACTGACAAAACAGCGTCACCATTTACTATTTGATTACGAGCGATATTTGTATTATCCAAATGAAAACAAAGCTTTTCCCGGCCCTCTTTGCGCGCAGCGGAGAGAGGGCAGACCAGCGTAGCGTAGTCGGGTGAGTAATCGCCCGCCAATGCATTGGGGCAAATGCCGTTTGGTAAGGGT
>JABDBT010000164.1:0-1144 GCA_013288465.1 Bacteroidota bacterium
TTTATATATTTAAGCGGGATCGCCATTTCACAAACCAGGCTGCCGTTGCGGTCATAGTCCATAGCCGCTTTTAACCCATATTCATTATATATGGATACTACGCTATCGGGTATAGTAGCGCTAAAACCTTCCAGCTTAATTTCTTTAGCGGCCGCTATGGCTTGTTTGCGCATACTGGCAATAGCTGCCGAGTCTATAGGTTGTGGCCGTCCGCCCGGTGCGCCACGCATTCTTGACATCACCTGGCTGCGAAGATTAACAATATCCACTAACGGAAACGTAACCATGTACGAGTCCTTGTCTTTATCTTTCTTTTTGCCCGAAGTATTAATAGTTAACGTTATCCCACCTGCTATGATCTTGTTATTGATCATCTGGTTGGTTGATTTGATAACCAGGTACAGGTTCTTATCATCATTGGCCATCGTATAATTAATATCGGTGGTTTTATTAAAAGCCTGGAAGGTATCATTCCACTCGTTTAATTTAGCATCAACCTTCACATTGGCGGGCGCCCATACGCTGCCTTCCTGTATATTATTTAGTTTTTGGCCGCTTACAGATAAGCTTATACCCGATATAAAAAGGAGATTTACAATAACCTTAGCTATTGTTTTGGGTGTTTTTTCCATCACAAATTGTAAATTAAACAGGGATTAATTTAATGCCAATGTAAGATAAAAATCCGGCTATTTTGTTACAATGTTAACTGAGAGAAAGACTTACGAAGTTTGAAAACGGCAACGCCCTCAACGAGACCGCTGAAAACAAACACCGCCGAGTTAAACTTCGTAAGTCTGACAAGTCCGAAAGGGAAGAAGGGTTACTGCGCCACCCAGGTATTGTCTTTTTCGTTTGCATCCATAAATATGCCACCATCCAATGTTATTGATTTGGCATCTTTTTGGGCCTTAATTTTTACTGTTATGGCTTTCTGGTCTTTTTCCCAAACTATTGGGGTTTGGTGGAAAGCTTCGGTAGTTCCATCGGCATAGGTTACGTTTACATCAAACGGAACGGCAAAACCGCCAATGTTTTTGATGGATAAAGTATATCCGTTTCCGTTAGTGGATATTGTTAATCTTCGCAGCCAGGTGATGTCAAGAATGCGTGGCGCACCGGGCGGACGGCCACAACCTATAGA
>JABDBT010000164.1:1154-1674 GCA_013288465.1 Bacteroidota bacterium
TCTCCACTTTATCAAGGTCAAGATCTATATAAGATGGGGTGAAGAACCAATTGTAGAAAAACCAGTCGAGGTTTTTACCCGATCCGTTTTTCATCGAGTAAAAATAATCCCACGGAACGGGATGCTTGCTATGCCAGTTATCCATATAGGTGTGCAATGCTTTCCTAAATAGCTCATCGCCCAGCATGTCTTTCAACGCCAAATAGCTTAATGAAGCTTTTCCGTACGAATTATCACCCGAGCGGCCAACAACTTCGTTTGAAGGGGTAATTATTGGACTTTCCTTGTCATGCGCGCGATGTATCCACCCATTGACACGGAAAGACTTGTAAAAATCATCCGCGCCTTTTTTCCCTTTTTCGGTCAAGCCTATCAGGTATTCAAAGGTTGTTGCCCAGCCTTCGTCCATAAAGGCATAGCGGCTTTCGTTAATACCCATGTAAAAAGGCATATAGGTATGTGCCTGTTCGTGGTCCTGCACTAATTCTGAAAAAGCAAAATCATTCTTAGCGTCGTGGCT
>JABDBT010000164.1:1684-2576 GCA_013288465.1 Bacteroidota bacterium
GCTATCGTTCATCATCATGGGGTATTCCATATCGGCAAATCCCTGGAACGCGGTCGATTTTTCAAAAGGATATTGAACACCCGGCCAAACATTTGAGAAATAGTTTAATGAGTAACGGCCATTTTGTACCGAACGGTGAAAATCCTGCGAAGCATCCGGGAACGCGGCCTGCATACTTACCCTGCGCCCGGTTTTATCGTCGGTCATTACACTACCTGCATCCCAGTCATAATGATCGCTGATGCCTAAAGCAACATCGGTAATGTTGGTTGACGTAAATGTCCAGGTATTGGTAGCATTTTGCGCTGTTATGGTTTTATTAGCCAGTTCTACCGGGGTAGCAATATGTATGGTTGAGTCGCTGGTAAATGATGTTTGAAATTTTTGGGCAGCATCGGGCTGCAAAACCTGGTTAGGATTGCGCAGGGTACCGGTTGCCCAAACCATAAAATTCTTTGGTACGGTAACGTTTAGCACATAATCATTAAAGTCGTTATAAAATTCCAGGCCGGTATGTGGCTGTAGGTCCCATCCCTGGTAGTCATCATAAACAGACACCCGTGGATAAAAATAAGCCAGGTAAAACGAAGTAGAATCAATTATGCCTTCGCGGCCCCTGCCTTGCGACAGCTGGTAATGCCAGGTGATATTCAATTTTATCGAATCATGGGGCATTAATGGTTTAGCCAGGCCTATCTTTTGGTTGGTGGTAGTAGCCGTTTTATTATCCCAGGCAACTTTAGCGCCATTTGCCTGTATATCATCTACCTGTATGCCAGCTTCAGGATTTGCATTGCGGGCATTAGCAACGTGAACATTCACAATAAGTTTCATATTCAAGCTGTCCAGTTTATCGGGACTGTTGTTAAAATAGGTTATTTGTTCAACCCCT
>JABDBT010000165.1 GCA_013288465.1 Bacteroidota bacterium
ACTATTATCGGCAAAAACTTCTGCTTCAAATTCGCCCATCCCATCATGAATGGTTTTAAATTGCGTAAGCACTTTGCCCAGCTTGTCTTTTACAAAGCCTTGTACTTCGGCAGGTACGCCGTTATCATCCTGCGCCTTGTAGGCGATTTTTACAGTATTGCCGCTAACAGGGTCGCCACCTTCGGGGTAAAAACTAATATGGTAAGCCTTATTATGATTCTCAGTTTTTACAGGCAGCGGTGAGGTATCATCCAAGTTGCGGATATAAATAGATTGCCGAAACCAGGCATCCTTGTCAAAATTCATCATCCACGAAGTAAAGGCGCTCAGCCTGTACCAGCCGCTTTTTATTTTTTGGCTGATATCAATATTTCCATGTGCTTTGCCGTTAACCAGCGGTAGTTTGTTTTGCATTACCAAATTACCGGCAGTATCAGTTAACTGCACATAAATGATCTTGCTTAAAGTTGTTGGTTTGCCATAAGCCATGGTATAAATTTTATACCAAAGTGTTTCGCCGTTGCAATAAATGGGTTTATCGGTATGTACAAATACCTTTTCGTGCGGGTATTTTTTGTAAAACGATACTAAAGAGTTTTTGAGGTGGGTTTCAAAAGTATCGGTTTGTAATTGCAGAGGTGCTGCATAACTTTTAGCGTTAGCCTGATGATGAAATAAACACATTATCACAGCAAAACCGTAAATAATACTTTTATATAAATCGGGCATCTGGTTTAATTGGTTATAAAAAGCAATTTCCTGTTTTTTTGCCGTAATACAAAATGGAAAGGTGGGTTAATGCTAATTATTTGCTGTAAACATTAATCAGAAATTGCCTAATTTAACATCATGAAAAAAACCTGGTCATTTATTACCCTTGTGCTGTTAGGCATGGGGATAAAATGTTTCGCACAGCCATTTACACCCGAAGTTACGGCCTATATCAAAGTTAATGCACCAGCGGTTGCCATTACCAATGTAAAATTGATTGACGGGACAGGCAACCCTGCCAAAACCGGGCAAACCATTATTATTAGCAACGGAAAGATACAACAGGTTGGCGATGCCAAAAGCATAACGGTGCCCGCCGGTATAACCATTATTGATGGTACGGGCAAGACCGTGATACCTGGTTTAGTAATGCTGCATGAGCATATGTATTATACCATGCCGGCGGGTACCTTCTTTAATATTGCCGAAATGCCATATTCTTTCCCCCGCTTATATTTGGCGGGTGGCGCAACTACGATAAGGACTACAGGCAGCATTGAACCCCAAACCGACCTGGCTATTAAAAGGATGATTGGTGAAGGCAAACTAATAGGCCCGGATATGGATGTAACTGCACCGTATATTGAAGAACAAGGTTATGATATACCGGCACTTAACGTAGTTAAAGGCCCCGAAGACGCGGTGGCTACCGTAAAGTTCTGGGCTGATAGGGGATGTACATCTTTTAAAATGTACGTACATGCTACCAAAGCCGATATGGCCGCCGTGGTAAAAGAGGCGCATAAGCGCCACCTCAAGGTAACCGGGCATATTGGCGCGGTAACTTACCACGAAGCTGCCGAAATAGGCATTGACGACCTGGAACACGGCTTTCTGGTGAGTTCTGACTTCGATAGTTTAAAAACAGAAGATAAGGTAAATGATAATGAAGAGCGGCAATCATTAATAAAGCTTGATGTAAACAGCCCTAAAATGAAAAGCTTGCAACAATATATGATAGGCAAGCATGTGGCGCTAACCTCTACGCTAACCGTTTTTGAACCGTCAACCGGGCGCGAGATGGTGCCGGGTGGGGGCGAGGCCGCGCTTACGCCCCAGGCTAAAGACCTGGTAGAAAAAAGGTGGCAGGCCAGCCAAAACCGCGACCAGGCTACCGTTACTTTATTTAGAAAAGAACAAGCCTGGGAAAAGCAGTTTTATGATATGGGCGGCTTATTAGTTGCCGGCACCGACCCAACAGGGGCGGGGCGTGTGGTGAGCGGTTACTCCAACCACCGCGAAATAGAATTATTAGTTGAAGGTGGTTTTACACCCGAGCAGGCCATAAAAATATGTACATTGAACGGTGCTATTTATTTAGGCCGCGCACGGGAAATTGGCACTATAGCCGCAAATAAAAAAGCCGACCTGGTATTAATTGACGGTGATCTTGATGCTGATATTAAAAACATTCGCAAAACAGAGCTGATATTTAAAAATGGGGTGGGTTTTGATTCGCAAAAGATATTCGAATCGGTTAAGGGGCATGTGGGAATGAATTAATATAAAACTGTTAAATGTATGACAAGTACGATCAGGCTGGAAGAAGCGGCTTTAACAACTGTTTCTGTTTATTTTTTAACGAAGCATAATTTGGGGTTACCCATTTGGTTGTGGATACCGTTGTTTTTAAGCCCTGATATTTCTATGTTAGGTTATTTGGTAAATACTGGCGTAGGCGCTTTTACCTATAATTTATTTCATCACCGGGGCATAGCGTTGATTATAGCGGCAGGTGGTTATTATACCCATAACGACCTGTTAACGGCGATTGGCATACTGTTGTTCGCCCAT
>JABDBT010000166.1:0-2107 GCA_013288465.1 Bacteroidota bacterium
GCCATGCCTTTGTAATGGGCGTTGAGCGGATGATGGGCATTGACAAAGACATCTCGCAGCGGGTTGAATACATCAGGGTATTGGTTTGCGAACTCAACCGCATCAGTTCGCATCTTATTGCTATTGGTACCTATGGAATTGATATTGGCGCTTTTACTCCTTTTTTATGGTGTTTTAAAGATCGTGAACATATTATGGGTATGCTGGAGTGGGCATCGGGTTCGCGGTTATTGTATAATTATATATGGGTTGGTGGCTTATTTTATGATCTGCCGGTTGGGTTTGAGGAGCGCTGCCGCGAGTTTGTAAACTATTTCAGGCCAAAAATGGTGGAGTTGAACCGCTTATTGACCGATAACCAGGTATTCATCAGTCGCACGGCTAATGTTGGTGTCCTGCCCATGGATGTGGCTATAAATTACGGCTGCTCGGGCCCTGTGCTGCGTGCATCAGGGTTGAAATGGGATTTACGGCGTGTAGATAACTATTCTGCATATCCTGAGCTTGATTTTGATATTCCCGTTGGAAAAGGCGAAATGGGTACTGTTGGCGATTGCTGGGACAGGTATAAGGTTAGGGTTGATGAAATTGAACAATCATTAAGGATGATTGAGCAATGCCTTGACCGCCTGCAAAACGAGCTGAAACGCACACCCGACTTCGATCCGCGTGCAAAACTTCCCCGTAAATTGACCCTAAAACCACAAGATTATTATGTTCGTTGCGAAGGCGCAAAGGGCGAGCTTGGTTTTTATTTTATGCACCAGTTAAAAAAGGAATACGATAAAGCCGGGAACGAAAAGTTTGTAGATACGGAGATACCTTTTAGAGTGAAGGCGCGGGGGCCAAGCTTTAATAACCTATCAGTACTGCCCGAATTGGCAAAAGGAATAATGATAGCCGACCTGATAGCTATTACCGGTTCGCTTGATTTTGTATTGGGCGAAGTTGACCGATAAAAAAAGAGGCTTCGAAATCGAAGCCTCTTTAGTATATATATATGTTAATTTATTTGGAGACTAATTAGCATAAACTTTTACCATAAACACATAATTCTTTTCTTTCTTAACGCGCTGCACATCGCTTAAATGAGATAAGGTATTTTTCTTGTTTAAAACAACCTTTTCATCCAAAGAATCAGCAGGAATATTACGTATCGCATCTAACAGATACCTTGATTTGATAGCGAAATGTTCGCCTTCGGCCTGTGCCTGTTTTGAATCGGTAATACCTATTACATTGCCTTTACTATCCCATAAAGGGCCACCGCTGTTACCATAATTAATGGGTATAGAAATTTGATAACGAAGGCTATCCCCTTTTAAACCCGAATTAGATGATAAATAACCATTATGATAGGCAGGCTTGCCATCAGGGTAACCATAAGTAGAAATTGATTCGGCCAAATCACTTTCACCTCTCCTTATGGTATAAGGGATTGTACCCAACCCTTCAAAAGAATTATCAACTATTTTTAAAATAGCGATATCATTTTGCGGATCGGAAGATAATACCTTAGCTTTAAATGATCTACCATCAGCATTTTGAACATATACAGAATCAGCACCCTGTACCACATGGTAATTGGTAGCTATTAACCCGCCCGATGTAATGGCGAAACCGCTGCCGGTACCGGTGTATTTGTCAATATGGGTACTTCTTTTAATATCGTTAATTGAGCTTTTAATGCTTTCGTTAGAATGATTAAGCTTATCAATTTTGTTGCTCAGCTCAACATATTTAGAGTTGTTGTTATTAAAGCTACCTGTTAAATACATTACGCTAACCACCACAAAAAGTGCTACGCTTGCCGCAACAGATATTTTTGAATGATGGTTACGCCATAGCTGCACTATCCAGGCCGGGTGCACCATCAGGTTTTCTTTTAAAGTATGCACATCTATTTCCTGGTGAATGGCATTTAGGCGGTTCTCTAACTCCACGCGCTCGGCATATTGTTTCAGCAGCCCGGTAAATTGCTGATGCTCAGCTACGCGCTGGTCAACATCATTATTTTCTTTACGTAATAATTCAAAACGCATACGCTCTTCCTGGCTCATTTCGCCATTGAGGTACCGTTCAATTACATCCATAAGTTGATTATCGC
>JABDBT010000166.1:2117-2547 GCA_013288465.1 Bacteroidota bacterium
TTCTTATCTCCTTATTTTTGCTGAAAAAATAGTTTTTTCAGTCTTTGCAGGCATTTATATTTTTGTGTTTTGGCGTTATCAGTATTAGTATAGCCAAAACGTTCACAGATTTCCTGCATCGATCTGTTATAGATATAAAAATCTTCCATAATGGTTTTGCAGGGTTCACCCAATAATTGGAGCGCTGCTTCCATCTTATCAAACTGTATATCCCTGTCACTATGCACCTCAACTTCATCATCAACGGGCAAATATTCCTGGAAATCCCTGATATCGCCACCATAACGGTTAAGTTGGGTAAGCCTTTTTAACCAAAGCCGTCTGCAAATTGAATAGATATATGTTTTCAGTTTGCTGCTTAGCTCAAAATTGCCGGCCTTAACTTTATTATAAAGAACTATAATGGCTTCCTGGTAAATGTCTTTAGCAT
>JABDBT010000167.1 GCA_013288465.1 Bacteroidota bacterium
GCAACCGGGGTGGTTGGCCAATATTCTATGGGTAACGAACCAAGCTTTCATATACCATATTTATATAACTTTACTTCGCCGTGGAAAACCCAAAAAAGGATACGTTTTTTACTTGATGTATGGTACAAGGATAATATATTCGGTATTCCGGGTGATGAAGACGGAGGTGGCATGTCGGCCTTCGTAGTATTTTCTTCTATGGGTTTTTACCCCATAACACCGGGGAAACCTGTTTATACTATTGGCAGCCCTGTATTTAGTAAAGTAACCATTGACCTTGTTAATGGTAAACAATTTACTATGATTGCCCATAATTGTTCGGTTATCAATAAATATATTCAGAGCGCAAAAATGAATGGGCAACCGTTAAATACCCCCTGGTTTACGCATAAGCAATTAATAAACGGTGGTAAACTTGAACTTGAAATGGGGCCAAAACCTAATAAAACATGGGGAACAGGTGAATACAAAGATGTAGTTGAGAATTAACGAGGCTGCTACCTGTGTATAACGATAACCTTGATTGCTGGTAGGAAATTTTCGGCATAAAATGCAGGAAACAAAAGATATAAGAAAAAAAAATTAAAGAGAACGATGGCTTTCTCTAAAGGCGCTTTTTCCATAAAGTAAAGTTGATAAATTGGAGCGTTGGCCTGGTTAGCCAACGCTTTTTTAAATAAAAACAGCTAAATTTAAAACTATTCTGATGAAAGATTTAAGATGCGTTACTATCAAATTATTAATAATAAAATTAATCCAAACACATAAAATTGATGAGCTCTACAGCAAAATTTACCGAGAAGAAATTTATAGTAACCTTTATTTTTGTCACCTCCCTGTTTTTAATGTGGGGTGTTTTACATTCGATGAGCGATGTGCTTAACAAGCACTTTCAAAATGTATTAAATCTTTCCATATCTCAATCGGGATTGATCCAGTTTTCGGTTTTTGGCGCTTATTTTATCATGAGTATCCCTGCCGGTTTATTCATGAAGAAATACGGTTACAAGCCCGGTGTAATATTGGGATTGCTTTTATTTGCCGGGGGCCTGTTCTTATTTGTTCCGGCAGCCAATGCGGCTTCGTTCACGTTTTTCAGGATAGCTTTATTTATAGTGGGTTGCGGCATGGCAACGCTCGAAACTGTTGCGCACCCTTTTGCCGCCGCGCTTGGCGATCAGCGTAAAAGCGACCTGCGGGTAAACTTTGCACAAACGTTTAACGCGGTAGGCACTATGATAGGGCCCTTCATCGGCGGTTTTTTTCTTTTGAGTGGCGATACCGTAAAATCAACTGATCTTACTTCAGTAAAAACACTATATGTATGTATCGGCGTTGTGGTGTTACTAATAGCGGTAGTGTTTGCCTTTTTAAAAATACCGGAGCTGGTTGATCCGCATGCCGCGGTGTCATCTGATGATCCTGAAGCCATTAATGTAGATGTGGCACCTTCAAAAAAATTGTATCAGCATGGCCATTTTGTATGGGCCTGTGCGGCACAATTCTTTAACGTTGCCGCGCAAGCGGGTACCTGGGCATTTTTTATTAACTACGGCGTAAGCGTAATGCATTTCTCTGATGCAAAAGCAAGTTATTTTATGAGCCTGTTTATGGGAATGATGTTGCTCGGCCGTATTGTTGGTACCTCATTAATGACGCGGATAGCGCCCAACAAACTACTGGCTATATTTGCCGCCTGCAATATATTGATGTGTATCATAGTAGCGCAGCACCTGGGCTGGGCATCATACATTGCCTTGCTGATGATCAATTTCTTCTTCAGCATTATGTTCCCAACCATCTTTAGTTTAGGATTAAAAAATTTAGGGAGCCATACCCAGCAAGCCTCATCATTTATAGCGATGGGCGTAGTAGGTGGCGCGCTTTTTCCGTTCATTATGGGCCAGGTAGCTAATCATAATGTCGCGCAGGCGTACTATTTGCCCATTATTTGTTACGGAGTAATATTTATGTTCGGGTATAAATTTTACAAGGTAAAACATAAGGCATAACTAAATAGATAACGGGTAAAATGTGAAAACTCAGGTAAACCTATATTGAAAAGGTATTTCGCGCTTATTGTCCCAGTGCCTTATTCAGCGCTATGATCGCTGTTTTAAATTGCTCCCGTGCAATCAAAAACTGGATATTCACCTTTCGTAACGCGATCCCGGCGCTTAGGATGTTAATGTCGCTTTTGGCCAAAGCCGTTGCCGCATTAGCAAGTAACCCCGGCTGGTCCATATTGGTACCCAATAAACAAACCATTGCAACCGGTTCAACGGTTACCTTTTCAAAAGCATTTTCTAAATCATCGATCAGCGCTTGCTTAAAATCTGTTTCCCAAATCACAATGGAAATACTGTTTGCACTGGTCGCTTTAAACGTATAGCTTACCCTGTGATTGAAGAATAATTGCATGATCTGCAGGTCGCTGCCCACGTTACCCACCATCAACGGATCGTAAATGTCAATTAAAAGTAACTGGTCGGTGCCGGTGATCACTTCCACGCGTTTGAGCGTTGAAACA